>CALMCK010000109.1 GCA_937862845.1 uncultured Burkholderiaceae bacterium
AATATTCTTTGCATGAACTAGAGAATAAGTTAAGAAGTGAACACGTTGGTTCTGATGGTTGTTTTGATGTAAAGCGCGAGTTTAAAGAAGCGTATCTGCATGCAAACATTCCATTAAAACTCAGGGGCTATTCATTAACTTATGAAGTCTATCCAGACGCAATATCAGAAACAAATATAGATTTCTCAAAAGAGTTACTTGGGGTTATTGAGTATTTGCAAACGAATACTAAAACATTCATTTTTAAAGATAGAGTAGTTAAAGACTGGTAAATCGTAACCCGCATACGTATCCTGCCTAGAGCCGCAGGAGAAATGCAGATTTTCTGAAAACATTTCAATGCTTGCCTTACCCGCGATTCGCTGCGCTCATGGCGGGCTAGCAAACCGTAGGACGCATTCGCGCGGCAATGCGACGCATGCAACAACTAGCCGCGACGATGCGCTGTTCCATCGTTGCATTCACTAAAATTAACTAAAAGATACTTAACGGATGATTCAAAAAACAAAAGACCAATGGTTTTCAAACGTGCGCGGTGATGTGTTGGCCGCTTTGGTGGTGGCGTTGGCGCTGATTCCTGAGGCGATTGCGTTTTCGATTATTGCGGGTGTTGATCCAAAAGTCGGTTTGTATGCGTCGTTCAGCATGGCGGTGGTGATTGCTTTTGCGGGTGGTCGGCCTGCGATGATTTCTGCGGCGACGGGTGCGATGGCGTTGGTGATTGTGAGTTTGGTGAAAGACCATGGCTTGCAATACTTGCTGGCGGCGACGATTTTGACGGGTTTGTTTCAAATATTGGCGGGTTATTTAAAGCTGGGTTCTTTGATGCGTTTTGTGTCGCGCTCGGTGGTTTTGGGGTTTGTGAATGCATTGGCGATTTTGATTTTTATGGCTCAGTTGCCTGAGTTGATTGATGTGACTTGGCACACGTATGCTTTGGTGGCGGCGGGTTTGGGGATTATTTACCTGTTTCCTTATGTGCCTGCGATTGGTAAAATCGTGCCGTCGCCGTTGGTGAACATTGTCGTGCTGACTGCGTTTGTATTATTGAGTGGTTGGGATGTGCGCACGGTGAGTGACATGGGCAGTTTGCCTGATTCTTTGCCGATTTTTTTGTTGCCTGATGTGCCGTTTAATTTAGAGACGCTTTGGATTATTCTGCCCTACTCGTTGAGCTTGGCGGCGGTCGGGTTGCTCGAGTCTCTCATGACGGCGACGATTGTCGATGATTTCACCGAGACGGACAGCGATAAAAACCGTGAGTGCAAAGGCCAAGGCGTGGCGAATATCGCGACGGGCTTCATCGGCGGCATGGCGGGCTGTGCGATGATTGGCCAGTCGGTGATTAATGTGAAGTCGGGTGCGCGCACGCGGCTCTCGACTTTGCTCGCTGGGATATTTTTGTTGTTTTTCGTGGTGTTTTTGAGCGATTGGATTAAAGTCATGCCGATGGCGGCTTTGGTCGCAGTGATGATTATGGTGTCGATTGGCACGTTTAATTGGCAGTCCATCAGCCACATCCGCAGCTATCCTGTCGCGTCGACGGTGGTCATGCTGGCCACTGTGACGATTGTCGTGATGACGCACAATTTGGCGCTTGGCGTGTTTGCGGGTGTGCTGCTCTCGGCGTTGTTTTTCGCTTATAAAATCGGCCGCTACATGTCGGTTAAATCCGATGGCAATGGCGACACCGTGAGCTACACGGTCGCGGGTCAGATTTTTTTCGCGTCATCTGAAAACTTCATCAACTCGTTTGAATTCACCCCCAAAAGCAAGGTGTTGATTGATGTGTCGCACGCGCATTTTTGGGATGTGACCGCAGTCGCTGCGCTCGACAAAGTGGTTTTAAAATTCCGTAAACTGGGCGCACAAGTCGAGGTCTCTGGCCTGAATGAAGCGAGCACGACGATTGTTGATCGATTTGGCGTGCATGATAAATCCGAGGATGCCGATGTGATTTTTGAGCATTGACACATTGACATTGACACACTTTTTTGAAATTTTGATTTTTTGAACCATTGAATATTGGCAACAACTAAGGAACTGACTATGAGCACCACCCACAACCAAGGCCTTCTCCGCTTCATCACCGCAGGTTCGGTCGATGATGGCAAATCCACCCTCATCGGTCGATTGCTGTATGACAGCAAAAGTATTTTTGTGGATCAATTGAGTTCGGTCAGCAAGTCCAAACACAACCGCACGACGGACAACAGCGTGGATTTATCCCTCCTCACCGATGGCCTCGAAGCCGAGCGTGAGCAAGGCATCACGATTGACGTGGCGTATCGCTACTTCGCGACACCAAGCCGCAAATACATCATCGCCGACACACCGGGTCACGAGCAATACACGCGCAATATGGTCACGGGCGCATCGACCGCACATGCGGCGATTGTTTTGGTGGACGCGGGTAAAATCGACTTTGACACAGATGGTCAAGTGACGCTGTTGACCCAAACCAAACGCCACACGGCATTGGTCGCGATGCTCGGCGTGAAGCACGTCATCGTCGCGGTCAATAAAATGGATTTAATCAATTACGACGAAGCCAAATACAACCGCATCATCGAGGCCTATGCTGCGTTGGCCAAACGCGTCGATTTGGCACACCACACCGCGATTCCACTCTCAGCGCTTAAAGGTGACAATGTGGTGCATGCCTCAGCCGAATTGAGCTGGTACACGGGCGAGCCGTTATTGACCTTGTTGGACAATCTAGAAGTGCCCGATGAATCAGAGCATCCACTGCGCTTCCCCGTCCAGCAAGTCGTGCGCCACGACGGCAATAAAATCGACGACTTCCGTGGTTATGCAGGCCGCATCGAGTCAGGCACAGTGCGCGTCGGCGACGCAGTGACGATTCAACCGCAAAACCGCGAAACCACCATCACAGGCATTCACACGTATGACGGCGAGCGTGCCGACGCGTATGCGGGCTTGTCCGTCACATTAAGCATTGCGGATGACATCGACATCTCGCGCGGCGATTGGATCAACATCGCCGCCGCGCCAGCGGACGTATCGAAAAACCGCGCCGCCGACATCTGCTGGTTTTCCGACGAATCGCTCAACACCGCGCGCAAATACCTCATCAAACACGGCACACGCACCATTGCTGCGAAGATTCCGAGCATAG
>CALMCK010000110.1 GCA_937862845.1 uncultured Burkholderiaceae bacterium
GTCGAGTTTATTCAACACCAACCAACGTGGTTTGTCATATAACTCTGGGTCATACTTGCGCAGCTCTTCAACAATCGCACGCGCTTCATGCACAGGATCAACGCCTTCATAAAACGGCGCCAAATCCACCAAATGCAGCAACACGCGCGTGCGCGCCAAATGCTTCAAAAATCGATGGCCCAAGCCAGCGCCATCCGCCGCACCTTCAATCAAACCAGGAATATCGGCAATCACAAAACTGCGCTCAGCCGCCGTGCGCACCACGCCCAGATTCGGGTGCAGTGTCGTGAACGGATAATCAGCGACTTTGGGCTTCGCATTCGAGACCGCCGTAATCAGCGTGGACTTGCCCGCATTCGGCATGCCGAGCAAACCGACGTCCGCCAAAACTTTCAACTCAAGACGCAAGCCAAAACGCTCGCCTTCGGTGCCGAGGGTGCGCTGACGTGGTGTGCGATTGGTCGAGGATTTAAAGTGAATATTGCCCAGACCACCGTCACCGCCCTGCGCGAGCAACACACGTTGACCGTTTTCGGACAAATCATGCAGCAGCTCACCCGACTCCGCATCGTAAATCATCGTACCGACTGGCAGCTTGAGCGTGATGTCGTCGCCGCCCTTGCCATAGCAATCCGAGCCACTACCAGAACCACCCTGCTTGGCGAGGTGTTTTTTGGTGTAGCGATAGTCAATCAAGGTGTTGAGATTATCATCCGCCTGACCATAAACGCTGCCGCCTTTACCGCCGTCACCACCGTCCGGCCCGCCATCGGGTTTGTTTTTTTCACGGCGAAAACTCGCCACGCCATTGCCGCCATTGCCTGCGATGACTTCGATATTTGCTTCGTCTATAAATTTCATGTTCACTACCTTCTGCCAGATGGCGTTTAAGTTGTTATTATAGCCAGTCCAGCTGCATCACATCTTTATTAAATGTGTAAAAAAAGCCCCGCGAAAATTCGAGGGGCTTTTTAAGAACTCAATACCAACAGTTAAGCAACAATGCTCACTGTGCGGCGACGAAATGCGCCTTTGATTGAAAACTCAACTTTGCCTTCAACGAGTGCAAACAAAGTGTGGTCTTTACCCATACCAACGCCCACACCAGGGTGGAATTCGGTACCGCGCTGACGCACGATGATGTTGCCAGGAACAATGTGTTCGCCACCGTACATCTTCACGCCCAAGCGTTTCGATTCTGAGTCACGTCCGTTTCGCGTCGAGCCGCCGCCCTTCTTTTGTGCCATGATGACATCCTTCTATATTTAACCCGATTGCCCTAGGGCAATCAGCGTTTAATGAACAAACAAATTAACCGTTGATGCTTTCAATTACGATTTCTGTGTAATTTTGGCGGTGGCCTTGACGCTTTTGATAATGCTTACGACGGCGCATTTTAAAAATGCGTACTTTGTCGTGGCGATCTTGAGCGAGCACTTTAACGATGACTGAGGCACCAGACACAAACGGTGTACCCAAAACCAAGTCTTCGCCAGAACCGACGGCGAGCACTTCATTCAGAGTAACTTGTTGTCCAATGTCAGCAGTGATCTGTTCTATTTTCAATTTTTGGCCGGCGATAACACGGTATTGCTTACCACCAGTTTTTATGACTGCGTACATGAATAATCCTTAAGTTTAAACCTTCCCTGCACACCATTGCGCAAAGAAGCGAGATTATAACCGCTTTGAGCCAAACAAATCAAGCACTTATTGACAATAATCCCCTTGCGGCCACAGTGCTTGTGGCAGTTTTAACACAGGTATTGCGCCATATTGTCCCTTGAAGCAGGCCGCTCAATCGCCGTGTAACAAACTGATTTCATCCATACTTTCAGATTATGATGTGTTCTAAACTATTTTAGTGAGCCCTTTATGATGTCTATTTTTCCAATCATCGTCACCAGTATTATGCTGATTTTTTCTGTATACATCGGCAAACGTCTGATTCCGCCGTCATGGCGAGTCAGTGCGCGCGCTTTGGCATGGGTGTTGTTGCTGTTGCTGGCATTGACAGTGCCATTAGGGTTTATAGTGCGTGGTTCTAACACCCCATGGCTGCCGTGGTTTAACTATGGTTTTGGGCTGTATAGTTTGCTCATCACTTTCACCATTTTGCACGACGTGTTTCACTTCAGTTTGAGTGGCTCGCAGTTCACTGTCACAACTTTCCGCAAGCTATTTAACCGTTTATCGAAACGTGTTCCTCAAAAAGCCGAACACAAGACCCGTCGAGAGTTTTTGCGTGGTGCCTCGCGCGTCGGCGTGCTCGGTGCCAGTGCTGCTGTCTTTGGTTATGGTGCAAGCCGCGCGGCGGCCATGCCGACACTGCACCGCATTGATGTCGCCATTAAAGACTTACCAACCGCACTCGACGGTTTGACCATCGCCCAGCTCTCGGATGTCCACATCGGACAGTTGGCAGGTGAGCCAGAGTACGTCGCACGCATCGTCGCGGCGGTGAATTCGGCCGATGTCGATATTTTGGCGCTCACTGGTGATTTTGTAGATGGCTCGGTTGAGCGGCTGCGCGAAAATTTTGCGCCATTGGGTTTAATGAAAGCCAAGTATGGCGCTTTTTTTGCCACAGGAAACCATGAGTATTATTCAGGTGCCGAAAAATGGATGGCCTACTTTCGCAGCTTGAACTGGGATGTTTTAGAAAACGAGCACCGCGTGCTCGACATCAATGGCGCACAGCTCGTTCTCGCAGGCGTGCTCGATTACAAAGGCAGCAGAAACTGTAATCCGAGCGAAGCCCTGCACAATGCGCCCGTCGATGTGCCTCGCATTCTATTGGCCCACAATCCTGAAACCGCCTTCCTCACCGACGGACTTAATATTGACTTACAGTTATCAGGACACACCCACGCGGGTCAATACTTTCCGGCGACATGGTTGGTACACTGGGTGCACAAGTATGCCCAAGGTTTAAACTGGCGCAATGCCATGCAGATTTATGTGAACTCGGGCACAGGCTACTGGGGACCTGCGATTCGCACCACGGACATCACGGGTGAAATCACACTCATCACATTAAAGACGGCCCGCGTTTGATAAGTTTTGTTGGCGATTTGAGCAGAGCATGCAAAAAAAAGTTAAAATGACACAGTTGAAAATTTAAATGGCATCGCCATCTGAACCCCATCACTATTTATCACCTTAAAGGAAAAACCATGAGCTCACTCACCCACGTCACCGACGCCACTTTTGAATCAGACGTCCTCAACGCCAGCACCCCAGTACTGGTCGATTTTTGGGCGGAATGGTGCGGTCCATGCAAAATGATTGCACC
>CALMCK010000111.1 GCA_937862845.1 uncultured Burkholderiaceae bacterium
TGCTCGCCGCTCGGCGGTTTCATTGCGCACGGTTTCGTCGTTGAGCGGATTGTCTTTGTGTGCGCTGGCACGCCATTGGGGCAGACGAATGGCGAGGGCGGCGCTGTGGTGCTGTAAGTCGTTCTGCGCGTGTTGCAATATGTCACGCAGTTGTTCGGTCCAGCCGATGAGTTTTTTGAGTTCGGTCTCGTGTGGCAAGCTGCGGGCAAATGCGGCGTCGATGTCGCGCATTTTTTCTCTAGGGTTGGACGGACGCTTGTCGGTTAAGAGCGCTACTGCAGATTGCAGTTGTTCGCGGATCTTGGCCATGCACACGTGGTGCGCCATGCCGTGGCTGCGCTCAACGGCTTCGCTGTACGTCGCCGCACTGCCTGAGCCAAACTGCGAAATGCTTTGCGCACGTTGAACCTCAAGCCACGACCAGAGCGCTTGCACGACTTCGGCATCGAGCGGCTGTGCGGTGTGGTCTTGGCGCAAATAATTTTGCCATGGGGTTTGAAAATCATGATTCATCGTCTCACCACCCGTGTTTTGGCCAACATGTCGTGCATGGCTTTTTTATCTTTCGAATTCAACGCCACCACGCCAGCAATCGGCCAAATAACGATGGATGCTGTTTTCAGAACGCCGCGCCACAAGCCACGCAGTAGCCCAACTGGCTTTTTGGCCTCAGAGACAACCCGCAGTCCAAGCAAGCGTTTGCCCAATGTCGCGCCGTGTGCGCCAGATTCGCTCAACGAAAAATACAAACTGGCCGTGCCAAACCAGCACGCGAGAATGGTCCAAAGGCTGTTGCTCAAGCCACTGCCAAACATGAATGGAATAATCAGCACGATCAAGACGACAGACATCACGCCGATTAAAAAAGAGTCGATAAACAATGCCGCCGTACGGCCAAACAAACTGGGCGGATTCTCGAATGAGATTTCAGCCTCGACGGGAGCGTGCTTTACAAGCGGCTTCACCAATGCGGGCATGTCAATGAACGGGCTGGCCAACAATGAACGCTTATCAGGCATGGTTGATAGGGCGCGCTCGGCTTGGCCATTTTGCCAGACCATCGCTTCATTTTTAACATAGCCCATGCGCACCAATGCAGAAAATCCAGCTTCAGTGAGTGGTCCGCACACATGGCCGTCTTGTCGATAAAACCATGTGCTTCTCGACAAAAAATCATCCATGGTCAGCGGTGTCATGGTGTTTGTGGGGTGGCGTTCGGTGGTGTGTATCATGGCGGGCATTTTACCCTATTTTGCACAAAGACACGATGGGCGGCGCAATGCGCGAAGAGCGTTGGCCATGCACTACGAACAACATTAAGCTCGGTCGATTGAGCGCATCATGTGTTATTGAGTCATGTGTTTTTTGAGCAAGTGGTCGGCGTAGTATGCGCCAAATGGCGGTTGTTTAAACGCGGATACATGGTTTTATCAGTCGGGCACGCAAACCTTGCCGGCCAGCATGGCGCGTGTGGTTTGAACCATTACCACGAAAACAATCACAGAGGTCAGGCCGAACAACCCCCATGCGATGCTGTTATATAAAGTATGCAATGACGAGTCGGTGAAGGCGTGAGCCATCATGAAGCTGGCAGTAGTGACTGCGGTCATAGGGAAAGTATAAGACCACCATGTCAAAGCAAAAGGCAGACTTATAAATTTTTTCGCACGGTAGAGCAGCATCAAGGTGATGAAAGCCGCGATGAAATATAAAAACAATGCAAAGTGGCCCAAGCCATGTTCCATGCCTTGTGTCATTTGGACATACGAGGTAAAACTCACGGCAGGTGGTGCAATCATGATGAAAAATGTCGGCATCAATTTTGGCGGTATGGTGGTGTGAAATATGACGCGATACATCACAATGGTTTGCAGCACCAACCAAAAAAACATGCCATAACTCAAGAAAAACCATAGCAGTTCAACGGGGGCGTGGTGTATGCCCGCAATAGGTACCAGCACGTTGCCGACGACGGGGATGAACCAAGCAGGGGTGATCATTGTGATTTCAAATTTGTCGTGATACATCCATGTGGTCAATATGTGTAATGTGAACCACAGCTGTAAAACCGCGCCGATAATCCACAACGCAAAAGACACGGCCTCGGACAGTGGAAAATAAACCTCGGCCATGATGAGCAAACCGATGGAGATGGCGGGAAAAAATGCATGGCGAATCGGATGGCCAAAGTCTGCTTGGACCGCTTTGG
>CALMCK010000112.1 GCA_937862845.1 uncultured Burkholderiaceae bacterium
CCACCGCTCGTCGTCACCTACGCCATCGCAGGCACGATTCGTTTTGACATCGAAAAAGACGTGCCCGGCATCGTTGACGGCAAAGAGATTCGCCTCAAAGACCTCTGGCCGAGCGACGCAGACATCGACGCCATCGTCGCCGCCGCCGTCAAACCAGAGCAATACCGCAAAGTCTACATCCCCATGTTTGCCAAAACGGACATCGCCGCAGAAACAATCAACCCACTGTACAACTGGCGCGCACAAAGCACCTACATCCGCCGCCCACCATACTGGGAAGGCGCACTCGCAGGCGAGCGCAGCCTCACCGCCATGCGCCCACTCGCCGTGCTCGGCGACAACATCACCACCGACCACCTCAGCCCCTCCAACGCCATCATGCTCGACAGCGCCGCAGGCGAGTATCTGCACAAAATGGGCCTGCCCGAAGAAGACTTCAACAGCTACGCCACCCACCGAGGCGACCACCTCACCGCACAGCGCGCCACATTCGCCAACCCTAAACTATTCAACGAAATGGTGCGCAACGACGACGGCACGGTCAAACAAGGCTCACTCGCGCGCATCGAACCCGACGGCAAAACCACCCGCATGTGGGAAGCCATCGAAACCTACATGGCACGCAAACAACCCCTCATCATCATCGCAGGCGCGGATTATGGTCAAGGTTCAAGCCGCGACTGGGCAGCCAAAGGCGTGCGCCTCGCAGGCGTAGAGGCCATCGCCGCCGAAGGATTCGAGCGCATCCACCGCACCAACCTCGTCGGCATGGGCGTATTGCCACTTGAATTCAAAGCAGGCGAAAACCGCATCAGCCTCGGACTCGATGGCACAGAAACCTACGACGTCATCGGCCAACGCACCCCACGCGCGGATTTAACGTTGGTCATTCACAGAGCCAACGGCGAGCGCATCGACGTCACCGTCACCTGCCGACTCGACACCGCCGAAGAGGTGCTGATTTATGAAGCGGGCGGGGTTTTGCAGCCATTCGCACAGGATTTTTTGGAAAACGCGCAGGCTTGATTCAAAATCTATCTTTACTCTTTT
>CALMCK010000113.1 GCA_937862845.1 uncultured Burkholderiaceae bacterium
AAGCCACCTTTGCGCAGACTGACGAAAGGGATGCGCGCCTCGCGCAATTGCTGTTCATACGCGCTCAAATGCGTGCGGTCTTGTAGCAACACCATGATGTCGCGGTACTCGGCCAGTCGCGTTCGAGCACCCTCCTCTATCTGGTATCTGCCCACCAAACTGCGCACCACATCGACCAACTGCCGTGCATCGCCATCATGACCTGTCTCGTCGATGGTGTGCTGCGGCTGTTTGAGCCAATCGCGTGACTCAGTCGAGCGCTCAAGCGCCGTGTCCACCTCTGTGTTTTTTTCCAGCGATATCGCATCAAAACAAGCGATATGCCCCTGCACATGGCTCGCCGTTTGTTGAACATGGAAATCCGTTAGCCCGCTTTCAGGCCGAGCAAATAAACCATTGACCCACGCCACCACCGACTGACTGTTGCGCCGTGTCAGGTGCGTCTCGAGCACATCTGCGCCATACTCGTTGACCAATAATTGCCCGGCCGCCTCAAACACGCGCGCATCGGCTTTACGAAATCGATAAATCGATTGCTTCAAATCGCCCACGACAAACACCGACGGGCGCACAGCATCCGCACCATACGCCGCCAACCACGCATTGACGACCTGCCACTGCAACGGATTGGTGTCTTGAAACTCATCAAACAGCAAATGCCGATAACGCGCATCGAGCTGCACCTGCACATACGCGGCGCTGCGCTCATCGGACAACAACGACAAACACTGGTGCTCCACATCACCGAAATCAAACACCTTAGAGCGCATTTTCACCGCGTCATAGCATTCAAGTAACGTGTGCACGCACGGCAGTACATCGGCGTGCAATCGAAACGCCGCCACATCTTTTTTAAAAGCAACAACGTCCAACAACTGCTGATTCAAATAATCATTGGCCGCTTCATAATCCACCTGCGCCACGCCAGAGCGCGCCAGCACTCCTTGCAACGCGGCTCCTGTGCGCCCTGTCGCATTCATTGAGCCATCCGCTTTGATTTTCTCATGGGCTTTAAACAGCTCATACTGCGCGATTGGGTCAACCACATCGGCCAAGCCTTCTAACGCCTGCACCATCGCCAACGACGCTGTCTTTGCATTCGCATGCCGCCACACACCCAACCAACGCGCCCAATGCCCATCGGCAAAAAACGCCGTTTGCCAGCGTTCATACACCTGTGCATCATTCGCATCCACATTCAAACCAGTGTCAACAAAAAAATCCGCCGCCAAAGCCGCCAGCATGTCCACTCCATCCGCCAGACACGCCGCCTCAAACAAACGCCACTCTGTCGCCGAGTCGAGCGCTTTGTCCAAAACCATCTGCGCCGAATGCTCACCCAGCTCACGAACCAATGCCAAATAATGGCCACGCACCACCTCATCGGCATTGAGCAAGCGATAAAAATCATCCCAAGCCTCCACCCGCAAACCCGCCGCGTCATCGGTCAAAGTCGCATCGCGCATCCAACCCGCATCCTCCAAGCCCGTCGGTGCTGCACGCAACAAACGCGCAAACCACGCATGAAACGTATAAATCGGCAAAGCCTGCGCCGCGCCCAACACCTCATCATACAAACCACGCGCACGCGGCAACGCCGCCCTCGCCTCATCCTCTGTCAAACCGCGCTCTATCAACATGGCACAGACTTCATCGTCCGAACCATCGGCCAGCTCACGCAGCGTCTGCGCCACTCGATTGCGCATTTCCTGCGCCGCTTTATTGGTGAATGTAATCGCCAAAATCTGCTGAGCAGCAACACCCGTGAGCAACAAACGCACAATCCGCGAGGTCAACAGCCACGTCTTGCCACTGCCCGCACAGGCTTTAATCAACACACTGCGTTGTGGCGCCAAAGCAGAGCGCGCGAATTGCGCACCGTCAATCGCTGTGCCGTTTTTTAAATACACTTGGGTCAAGTCATTGCTCCTAAAAGCGTTCATTCATCGTTATCAATCACAGAGATGTCATGCGTGGTTATTTTATTTTCGAAAGCCAGCCATCGAGCGCATTGGCGAAGTTTTGCACATCGCGTTTGGAGAGCGCATCCGGCCCACCCGTTTGCGTGCCCGAGTCACGCAGCTCTTGCATGAAGTTGCGCATGGACAGCAGAGACGAGACGTTTTCCGAGGTATACCACTCACCGCGCGGATTCAGACCCAGCGCACCTTTTTCAACCACCAATGCGGCGAGTGGAATATCCGCCGTGACGACCAAATCACCCGCGTTCAAACGCAGCACGATTTCGGCATCGGCGACATCCATACCTGACGGCACTTGCACCGCTTTGATGTACGGTGATGGTGGCGTATAAATCATTTGATTGGCAATGAGTGTGGTCATGATTTTCGTGCGCGTGGCGGCACGGAAAATCACTTCTTTGATGGCTTTGGGGCAAGCGTCGGCGTCTATCCAGATGGGCATTTTATGATTTTTATAGATGAGCACACACATTTAAAAGCGGTGTGGGCGTGATGGCTCGGTTGATGTGATGCAATTGTACACCAGCCATCCTAGGCGAGCCACCGCTGCATGAATGCCTCATCCGTATTGAGACGACCGACCACGCGATACGCTGACCGCGCCAACACCGATGAATCCAACAGCGGCTCTTGCACCACGCGATATGGATACGCACCCGATGAATGAATAAACCATGCGCCCGTGCCATCCAGAACAATAAAGCCAGTGTGGGTGTCTAGCCCGACGATGTACAGGCCTTGTCCACGCGCGACGAGCTCATTGTAAAACTGCGTCAACGAACGATTGGAGTGATGAGAGATGCTCGGCGCACCGACGAGGTGGCGTATCATCGGCTCGGAT
>CALMCK010000114.1 GCA_937862845.1 uncultured Burkholderiaceae bacterium
AAACTTACCCAACACATCACCGACCACCCGCGCCGACTTCACTGGCTTGGCATTGTGCGCCAGTCCCATCTCGTGCATCGAATACAAAATCCGCCGCTGCACAGGTTTTTGGCCATCGCTCACATCGGGCAAAGCGCGGCCTTTCACCACAGAAACGGCGTAGTCTAAGTAAGCGCGCTCAGCATACTGCGCGAGCAAGACTTTAGAATCATCGGAATCGTCTATCAATAAATCATCGGTGGTTTGCATAACTTCTTTCTGTAAAACTGTATTCGGTCATCGTAGGGTTTGAATTATCTAAAAAAATTTTCATCGCTGATTTTTATACTCATCGGGTGTTTCGTAATAGGGTGCTTTTTTATCCATATCGAGTTGGGCTTCGAATTGCTTGACGGGTTTTAGCAGGACACGTTCACCTGACATGACGCGAACTTCGGTACTAAAAGCAGGATTGATGCACTGCTCTTTGACGCTATTTTGGTTTTTTAGCAAAACAGTTTTTTTACCAAAATCCTGTGCGCCATCCATGCCATGCTCGGAGTCTTGGCTGCTCAATTGTAAGTTTTTATCGTTAAAAAATGCTTTAACATTCAACATGGGTCGAACTGCCTCACGATTGAAATAAATCGTATACATATTATTGTTCGCGACGTTTAAATCGTATTGAAAAATCTCATAAACAGTATTTCTAGAAAGGCTCTCAGCATCGTTTTTAATGACGCCCACAAAAATACTGACGTCGTTATCCATTATCGGCAAGTCGTATCTTGAGTCAAAACCATTGTAGTCTTCTGCTAAAATCGGCCTCATGTCTGCGGGCATTTTTCCATCGCGCGATGTGCCATAAATCACGGATAAATTATCAGACAAACTCTGACCCGCTGCTTGAACTGTGCGCTTTTTGACTTCGCCATTAAAACTCGCAACCACAGGCAACACAGGGTTTGGCCGTCTGACCTCATTCATAAAAATAACCCCGTCCTCAACACGCCAACGCCCACCCACCAACAAATCCAAACTGCCAGCAGTCAGCGCATAACAAAATGTATGGTCTGGCAAAACGATGAGCTGCTGCAAAGTATCGACTGAACCTTTGGTGTAACTGCCGACATACGACTGTTCGTCATTAGCAAAAGCAGCTGAAACCATGCAGCATGTCAGCGCGGTTAATATTGTTTTTTTCATTTCAACTCTCTATTCAAATAGCTGTCGCGCCAGATCCTATCAAGCGATTCAACCTGACCGCAATTTATTTGCCCCACACCAACCCATCTTTACTTTTTTTGCCCACCATTTCAAGCATGTCACTGTGTGCTTGGGCATCGGCATCGTTGACGTCGATAAACGGCAACACCAGCTGGCGCACGTCGACGGCTTTGCCTTTTTTGCCCGAGGTGCTGCTGTTGTCGTTTAACTCCATGCCGAGGGTTTCTTGTCCGCGCGTCATGGCGAGGTAGACTTCGGCGAGGATTTCGGCGTCGAGCAGTGCGCCGTGCAGGACGCGGTGTGCGTTACCCACACCGAGCCGCTCACACAGTGCGTCGAGGTTGTTGCGTTTGCCGGGGAACATTTGTTTGGCCATGGCGAGCGTGTCTTCGACTTGACAGATGTCGTTCATGGGCTTGATGCCGAGCAGTGCGAGTTCAGCATTGATGAATTTGGTATCGAACGCGGCGTTGTGAATTAAAACGGTGGCGCCGTCGATGAATTCGAGCAGGCTTTTGGCGATGTCTTTAAACAGGGGTTTGTCTGAGAGGAACTCGGTGGTTAAGCCGTGCACACGCAGTGCGCCTTCGTCGGAGTCGCGCTTGGGGTTGACGTAGTGGTGAAAGTGTTTGCCAGTGAGTTGGCGGTCGAGCATTTCAACGCAACCGACTTCGACGAGTTTGTGTCCTTGCGATGGGTCTAAACCGGTGGTTTCGGTGTCGAGGATGACGTATCTCATGCATTTTCCTTGTTTCGTATCAGCTCGACGCCGCGATTGGCGAGCTCGTCGGCGCGTTCATTTTCGACGTGGCCTGCGTGGCCTTTGACCCAGTGCCAGCTGAGCTCGTGGTTGCCGAGCAAACCGTCTAGTTCTCGCCATAAGTCGTCATTTTTGACGGGCTTTTTGTCGGCGGTTTTCCAGCCACGCTTTTTCCAGTTGACCAGCCATTCGGTCACGCCTTTTTGCACGTAGACGGAGTCGGTGTACACGGCGACTTGGCAACGGGTTTTGAGCGCTTTGAGGGATTCGATGACGGCGAGCAGCTCCATGCGGTTGTTGGTGGTGTGCTCGGCGCCACCGTACATTTCTTTTTCGATGCTGCCGTGGCGCAACAATGCACCCCAGCCGCCGACGCCTGGGTTGCCTTTACAGGCGCCGTCGGTGTAAATGTTAACTTGTTTCATGTTTTCTTTTGTGTGACCATTTTGTCCACAGACTCGACGGACAATGCGGGTTGCGCCACCCATTTTGGGGCGTTTTTTTTCTCGTTGATTAAACCGACCAATGTCGGTGAATAAATTTTCTTAACCGCCATTATCGCATAAACACCACC
>CALMCK010000115.1 GCA_937862845.1 uncultured Burkholderiaceae bacterium
TATCGGTTTTACCAATGGCATTGCAGTGCTGATTGGCTTGTCGCAAATCAAAGAGTTTTTTGGCTTGCGCATCGACGGTAAAACGCCTGCCGAGTTTTTCTCACTGATTCAAACCCTCTGGCACGCTTTGCCCAGCTGGAACCATCAAGCCATGTTGCTCGCATTGATGTCGCTGTTTATCATTATCGCTTGGCAACACCGCAGCATCAACGCACTCGCAACGCCGAATACTTCTCGCACCACGCGCATCCGCGCCGCGATTCCAGGTTCAATCATCGCTTTGGTTTTAGCCACAGTTTTAGTGCCCATATTAGGCTTGCAGGTCGAGACCATCGGCTCGCGCTTTGGCGGCATTCCGCAAGATTTGCCCTCGTTCACCATCCCACTGCCCAAAGACGAAAACGGCGTCATGAGCGCGCTACTGACGTGGGAATCAATCAAGGGCTTGGTCGCGCCCGCCATGACACTTGCGATTTTAGGCGCGATAGAATCATTGCTGTGCGCCCGCGTCGCGGACAACATGATACGGGACAAACACGACTCAAACCAAGAGCTGCTCGCGCAAGGTTTTGCCAATATGGTCGTGCCTTTTTTTGGCGGGATGCCCGCGACGGGTACGATTGCTCGCACCGTCACCAACATCAAAAATGGTTCGACCAGCCCTGTCTCTGGCATGGTGCACGCCATCGCTTTGCTGGTGGTGGTTTTAATCGCCGCGCCACTTGCGCAGTACATTCCGCTGGCCGCCTTGTCTGCCATCTTGATGTTTGTCGCGTGGAATATGGGTGAGTGGCATGAATTCGTTCGCCTCAAAAACTACCGCATGCCTTATCGCATCACATTGCTGTCCGTGTTTTTATTAACCGTGATTGTTGATTTGACCGCCGCGATTGAAGTCGGCGTGCTGATCGCCTGCTTTACATTCATCTATCGTATATCGAGTTTATCGACCGCACAAAAAATCGATTTACCCGAACAATGGGGCGAGACCGCAGACGGCGTGGATGCGTATCGACTGTTGGGCGCATTGTTTTTTGGCACAGTCAAATCCATCGAAACCATGCAAACGAGCATCCCTAAACGCGCGCTGGTTCTCGATTTTAGCGGCATCATTTATATCGACTCATCGGGCGCAGAGTTGTTAGAAGAACTGCTTGAAACCTACCACGGCGAGCACATCCCAGTTTATATCTGCGGCCTAAATGCTCAGCCCGCAGAGTTGCTCGCACGTGTCGGCTTCATCAAACACCTTGGCGCAAATCACATCGCCGACAGTCTGAACGACATACCTGCGTTATTACAAAAGGTTTGATTGACACTGTCATTTAACCGACACAAACCCAATCTTCGTGTGTGAGGCAAGGCAAGGGGTCTTTCTGTGCGCTGGTGTTTTGTTCATACAATCTCAACACTGACCCGATTGATGCGTGGATAAAAATAGGTTTTCTTTTGCTCGTGAGGGTTAGCAGACCCATTCTTTACTTCAAAACCAACATCGGTTGACATCAAATACGCCAAAGTCAGTGGATTTGCCGTAAATGCTTTCTGTGTGTTTGCATCATTGGCAAAAGCGACTAAAAAAGGATTGAAATCTTGAGAAGGGCAAGCAACTTTAGAAGCAGTGGCAATGACCGCGCCATCAGGCAATGATGCTCCACCAACGACAGGCGTTGACTGACATACAGCAAGCACGAGGGCTAAGCCAACAAGCACCCTTTGACACGAGTGGTTTTTTTAAATTTATTGTTCATATTATCGTCCATTGATATCACCTGCTAAGGAGCATTCAGACATCACGATTTGGCAGTTTGGCATTCCTGTTTCATAACAAGCGTTTAATGCATTGCGTTCAGCATCTTGAGGGTTTAAAGCACTTTTATTCGTGAACCACCCCTTTTTATTTGTATTACCAAAGGCAGCCGCTGAACATGAGTTGGAGTACCAGTTAATAATTTTACACCCTCGTGTACCACAATCCGCCAACGCGGCTTGCTTGCTTGCTTGCTTGCTTGCTTGAATAACCATAAGTATTGGTTTTACCATCCCATGCCACAGCCCCATAACTGGTGGGCAGATGAATCACTGTCGGCGGGACGTAGCCGCCTGAGCGGCCACCGCCGCCACCGCCTGCTTGGGGTGGGCTGCCGTTTGAGCACAGTCCAGCCATTGGCCCACCTGAGAATGGTATGCCGCCATCACTGCAAGACGCCTGTGCCCAAGCGGCATTCCCAACTAAAACCCCAGCTGCGAGCAGCGCGGCTTTAATCCAATGTTTATTCATGTGTTTCATATTAACCTCTCCGTGTGGGGTGTTGTGACCCCTGTCTAATGCTGTTGACATCGGTCTGGTTGACCGAGTTGTTTGTGGCGACTGGTGCCGTGGGCGCTGCCCGCTGGCGGTGCGCGCTATCTTTTTTAAATTAGCCGCTTCACAGCACCGCGAGTGCAGCTGCTTTTCTGTCTTCTTCATTCGCATGCGTGTCGTCTTCGAGCGCTCGGTAGGTGAGTGCGAGGCCGTGGTGGGCGATGACGCTCGGTGCGATGGCGAGGCTCTCTTGAAACCTGACTTTCGCGCGGCCCCAGATGGTGGCGCGGTAGCACAGTTGGCCTGCGGCACAGTAGAGTGCGGCGTCTGGTTGATTGTCGGCGGTGCGTTGTTGTTCCCATGCGTCGAGCATTTTGAGCTGGGCGGTGAGGCTGTCGTCGTCGGCGGCTTGCACGTAGTTTTGCAACAAGACTGGCCGCCATGTGTGGCGCATGCCTTCTTCGATGACGCGGCGCGCTTGCCCTTTGGCGTTAAGGGCTGTGAGTGCTTGGGTGTATGCCTGCATCAGTGCGTCGTCGGCGCGGACACCGTCGGGCATGTCTTTATACAGTGAGGATAAATATGCGGCGGTGCTGCTCTCATCTTGGATGAGGCCGACGATGGCGTCGCTGTGCCATTTGTTTTTGGTGGCGATGGGCGCTTGCCATTTTTTGTCCAATGCGATTTGCAGGACTTCATGCCAGTGGCCTGCGCCTGCATGCGATTGAACCAATAAGTCGCGGTAGCGCAGGCTGTGTTTGCGCAGCTGGTGCGAGACGCCGTCCAAATGCCCCAGTGCTGCGGATGCGTCGCCTGCGGCGAGTGCCATGTCGGCGTGCAGCATGGCTTGTGCGTCGTCAAACTCTGCTGCGTCGGGCAGGCCGTCGAGTTGGTTGAGCCAGCTGGTGGCTTGGTCGGGTTTGTCCTGTGCGTGGGCGCTTTCGGCACCGAGCAGTGCGGCCAGTCCTGCGGCGTTCGGGTGTTTGGCTGCGATTTTGACGGCTTTATCGGCGTGCGTCCAGCGGCCTTCGTGCAGGGCCAATGTGGCGGTTTGTAAGGCGGCGAGTGAGCGGTTTTCGCGAGACTGCTCGCGCCAGTTGCTCCAGCGCGATGGGATGCCTGTCAACATGCCGATGATGCGCCAAAAGACAATCAATGCGGCGACCAAGGCGATGAGCAACAGCGCAAAGACGGAAAGCGTCATCTTGGCTTCTGTGTTGGCCGCTGTGAATACGGCAGTGCCCGGAAAGTAACGTGCGCTGGCGGCGAAGCCGAGTGCGATGGCGGCGAGCAGGAGTATCCAAAAAATATTTTTAAATGTTCGCATCATGCACCGCCTTTTTCAGCTGGATTGACGGGTGTGGCGGGTGTGGCGGCGGCTTTTTGTGCGGCGGCCGCTGCGGCGGCGCTGACACTGGCGCGGGTCTGCTGCAGGGCGATGTTGACAATGCTTAAATCAGGGGCGGTGGGCCAGGCGCTTTGCTCCATGAGCGGCTTGAGTCCTGCCAGTGCATTTTGGCTGCTGGCATCTCCCCATTGCTTGACCAGTGCGTCGGCTGCTTTGGCGTGGTTTTGTGCGTCGAGCCATTGGCCGTTGCGGGCGGACCACTGCGCGAGCATGAGGTGGGCGCTGATGCTTTGCTTAATCAGTGCGGCACTGGACTGGTCCAGAACAGCCACTGGGCGGGTTTCTTCAATTTTTTTAACCACAATCACGTCTTTCAGACTCGCGACGATGCGCGCCCAAATGCCTTCGGGTGCGGCTTGCTCTGCGGCGGCCGCTTCAGCCACGACGGGTGCGCTGGTGCGCAGGGTGACTTGTTCGGCGGCACTGCTCGCTTGCTGCAATGCGCTCAGGTGGTTTTGTGGTTGTGAGACTTGCCATGTCTGCGCGCTCAATTCGGCTTGCGCCAAGGCGGCGAGTGCGGGTGCGAAATTGGCATCGTTGGTGGCTTGCAGTTGTGCTTTCAAACTTTGAATGCGTTGCACCAGTTGTTCGCCATCCCAGCGTTGTGAGAAATCATTTTGTGCGGCTTGCCATTGCCATTGTGCGTCCATGGCGGTGAGCAGTGAGTTGGCGGCGGCGCCATTGATGGACAGGACAATCGGGGGGTTCACCGAGCTGCTGGTCGCTGTGACTGGGGCATTCGCCACAGGCGCTGTCGTGGCATCCACCACAGGTGTCGATGCGGCTGCGCTGCCCTCTGCTGCTGCCGTCGGCGGCACGGGGGTTGTGGTGGTCGGTGCGGTGACAGGTGGCGCATCCACTGTGGTTGGGGTATTCGCAACAGGTGCGGCGGTGGTCGCTGGTGCGGTGGTCGCGGTGTCTGCTGCGCTGGTCGGCGTGCTGTCTTTGCCCAGCATTGATTTCACCGAGTCGGGCAAATAACCATCGAGTGCACCTTGCTCATAAGCGACATAGCCTGCGCCGCCGAGCGTGCCGAGCACCACAAGGTACATGAGGCTGCGTTTAAAGCTTGAGCGTTTTTTGGGTGTTGTTGTGCTGGGCGTGTCGTTGTTTTGTTCCATGATGCGAGCCTTTTTATGTCGATTAGAAATGTCATTGTAAAACAAATTGGCAAGGCACACGGGAAAACAGCCCTTCGGCTGGCAGCTAATCCGAGCTCGCCAATTCAATCAAAGCCTGTTCATTGTGTGCCATTGCTGCGACGCGCACTCGGCTAAAACCGAGCGCATGCGCCTTTTGCGCGATGCTGTCGTGGTGGGTCAATACAGGTTGTTGTAAAGTCAAGCTGCGCTCAGCTTCGGTCAACTCAGACAGGTTGGCCAACAAGGCGTGTAAGCCTTCTGTGCTGGCCATCACAATCACCAAACCCTGTGTGAGCGCAACGCGAAAACTGGTTTTTTGGCCAGCCGTCCATACCTGCACTGACCGCTGATAACAGGGCCAAACATCGACGCTGGCACCTTGGTCGATGAGGTGCTGCGCGAACACATCACGTCCTGTTTGGGCGCGCACGATGAGCACGCGCGAGCTTGCGTTGATGCGTGGCTGGAGCGTGCGCCACAGGCCTTCGGAGTCTTGTGTGTCGTTGGCCATGGGCTTGAGGCATTCGATGTGCGGCAGATATTGGTGAACCGCATCAAAGCTGCCCTGTCCGACAACGGCCGCCCACATCGTGGTCGGCCAGCTTAAGTTCAAATCGTGCAAGCGCTCACATGCAAAATGCGCCGCATACTGACTGACCAACATCACGCCGTCGTAGCGCGGCCACTGTGCGCGCAAATGGGCTTCGAATATCGAATCAATGTGGGCAGTCACTTGCAGCGTTGGCAAGTGCAGTACAGAGAACCCCGACAAACCCTCGCCAATGTGTGGCGCGGGCCGTGTGAGGACTATCGTGCGCGCCATGGCTTATGCCTCGTAGGTCGCCAGCGCATCGAGTATCGACTGTGCGCCTTGCGCGAACAAGTCATTGACCACTTGCTCGCCGATGGCCTCTGGCGCATCGATGCGACCCCGTGCTTGCGCGGCCAAAACCCGTGAGCCGTCAGGCAATGCGAGGCTGGCGCGCAACCAGATTTGGCCGCCATCCATCACCGCATGCGCGGCCAATGGTGTCTGACATGAGCCACCAAGTGCGCGTGAGACGGCGCGCTCGGCTTGTGTGCAGGCGGTGGTGTCTGCATCCATAAGCGGCGCGAGCCAGTCGATGAGGTCGCTGCGTGCGCTGGCTATTTCGATGCCGAGCGCGCCCTGACCTGCGGCGGGCAGTGCGTGCGCCAAATCAAGACAATCCTTAATCCGCTCTCCCAAACCGAGTCGCGTCACTCCCGCTGCGGCGAGAATGATGGCGTCGTATTCGCCCGCATCGAGTTTGCGCAGGCGTGTGTCGAGGTTACCGCGCAAAGAGTTGATGGTTAAATGCGGCAAGCGCGCCTTGAGCTGCGCGGCGCGGCGCAGGCTCGATGTGCCGACCACGGCGCCGTCGGGCAGCTCGCTTAAATTGTTGTATTGATTTGAAATAAAAGCATCGCGTGCATCCTCGCGTGCCATGACGCAGGCGAGCGAGAAGCCATCGGGCAACACCATCGGCACATCTTTGAGCGAATGCACGGCGATGTCGGCGCGGCCATCGGCGAGCGCGGCTTCGAGCTCTTTGACAAACAAACCTTTGCCGCCGATTTTTGACAAACTCTGGTCGAGAATCTGGTCGCCCCGCGTGGTCATGCCGAGCAGCTCAACCGTCACGTCTGAATGCAGACGCTCGAGTTCGGCTTTAACAAAGTTGGCCTGCCAAAGCGCCAGTCGAGATTCGCGCGTGGCGATGGTGATTTTTTTCATGGTTTAAATCAATGGTTGGTTTTGTTCTTCGAGCGCTTTGAGCACTGCGGGACGTGTTTGAATCGCAGCAATCATTTTTTTTAAACCGCTGTACGGCGACAAGTCCAAGCCCAATCGGCTCGCCCAACGGTAGGTGACGTAAATATAAATATCTGCTGCCGAGTATTGATTGTTGGCAATCGCGTCGCGTTGCAGATACTCGCCATCAACATGGGCCATCAAATCAAGCACCACGTCTGTTGCGATGTCTTTAATCATCTGAAAATCCGTTTCGCTTTTGGTAAACAGCTGCGGGCGAAACAAGGGGCGAAATGCTGGATGTAAATCCGAGCTGGCAAACGACAACCAACGCAAGGCTTGCGCATGCGCCAACGTGCCGAGCTTCGGATACACCACATCGACTTTGCCTGCGGCTTCACCCAATGCGGCGAGGTATTCCACAATCGCGATGTTTTGCGTGATGACCGTGCCGTCGTCCAAGCGCAAAGCGGGGACTTTACCGAGCGCGTTGATTTTATCCAAATACTCATAGCGGCCCGCATCGTCTGGGCGTGGTGCAGCGACTGTGTTGATGTCTAAACCGAGCTCACGTGCGACGATGTGGGGCACCAGCGAGCAGGCACCAGCGTAATAATAAAGTGTGGTCATGGGATTCCTATTATTAATTTAGTTTTGAGCCAAGTATTGCTTGGCCTTGCCCGCTGCCTCACCGACTTGGGTCGGCTGAGTCGCGAGGACGGGGTCTGAGACATCCGTTGATTCGATGGCGTGTACATTGTCTGGCGAACCCGTCCACACAGGGTCGGCGATTTCGCCAAAGACTTCGCGCAAGCGATCGCCCCACGTGCGGTTAATCATTTGATAGTAATGGTTGTCGGCGGTGATTTGGGTGAATTTGGTGACCGCCAACGCATCTTTTTCGTAGCACAACAAATCGAGTGGCAAGCCGACCGAGATGTTTGAACGCAGCGTGGAGTCCATCGAAATCAACGCGCATTTGGTCGCTTCATCGAGCGGCGTGTCTGGTGTGATGACGCGGTCCACAATCGGCTTGCCGTATTTGGCCTCACCGATTTGAAAGTAAGGATTGTCGTCGGTCGCTTCGATGAAATTGCCCGCCGAATACACCTGAAACAAACGCATGTCCTCATCGCCGATTTGCCCACCGATGATGAAGCTGACACTGAACTCGAAGCCGAATTCCTTCAACGCCGCACCGTCGAGCTCATACACCGAGCGGATGGCATGGCCGACCAAACGTGCGGCTTGGTACATGTTTTTCACATTCCACAGCGTGCTGCCTTCTTCGGTTTTGGTTTGGCGCATGAGGTGCTGCACCACCGATTGGCTGATGGATAAATTGCCAGACGTCATGAGCACGATGGTGCGGTCGCCCGGCGTTTCAAACACCGTCATTTTTCGGAATGTGTTGACCAAATCAACACCCGCATTGGTGCGGGTGTCGGATAAAAAAACCATGCCCGTGTTGAGCTTGATGGCGACGCAATATGTCATGTGAACCTCGTTGCTATTTGAATGAAATCATTTTACGCGAGGATGGGCCGTGGCGGCAAGCCGTTTGCGTTTTGATGTGCTCGCTGGTAAACATAAATGACCGCGCCAAGTTTTTTATTGTTGTGCTGGCTGCCAGCCACCGTCATACTGCGCCGAGACAAACACATGTGCGTCCAAATGCTCGAGCCCGCCACCAAAACGCGAGCCGCGCACGGGTGCGGCGGAGTCGTAGTCACGGCCGATGGCGAGGCGGCAGTGGCGGCCGTCGGTCACCGATTGGTGGGTGATGTCGAGGCTGAGCCAGTCGTGGTTGGGCGTGTACACATCGACCCATGCGTGGCTGGCGACGTGACCCAAATCACCTGTGTTTAGATAACCGCTGACATAGCGTGCGGGTATGCCGACGGCGTGACAGCAGGCGATGAAGGCGTGTGCGTGGTCTTGGCAAACGCCCATGCCTTGCATGAATGATTCGGCGGCGGTGGTCGTCACGTCGGTCGAGCCGGTGACATAGTTGATGCGCGCATAGACGGCGTTCATCAAATTGAAAAAATCATTTTCGGTGGCGTTGCCATTGTTGAGGTGCTCGCGGGCGAACTCGGTCAACGCGACATCTGGCACGGTGTAACGCGTCGGCTGCGTGTAGACCAGTGGTGAGAGTCCGTCGGCTTTGAAGCGGTGGCTGCTGGCATCCTCGGCAATCTCGACCACGCCTTGCACGGTGACTTCGAGGTGCTGAGTCGGTTGCGTGATGGTCATGATGTGGGTGCGGTTGCCAAATGCGTCCACCTGTGCTTGCAGGCGCGTCGGTGCGCTGATGTGCCAGTTGATGACGTTTTGACCCGCGCCGCTGCGCGGCGTGACGCGCAGGAGTTGAATCAAATACGAGACGGGGTCGTCGTAGCGGTAGCTGGTGCGGTGGGTGATTTCAAAGCGCATAGGTGACCTGCAAAGGGTGTGCAGCACGGTGCCCTTTGTTTCTGTGGTGGGTGTTTAAATCAATCATCATGCCGCATGCGATGGGTTGAGTGGCACGAGGAAGTCCGTGCTGATTTGATTGCCCAACTCATAGGTTTTTTCTAAAAACTCAGTCAAATAATCATGGATGCCGCCCGTGCCTGTGAGCACGTCTTTGATGCGGCCGTATTCTAAATCGGCCAACATGCGCCCCGCGATGCGTTCGGTTTCAGCGGAATAATTGTTGCGCACGTATTTGAGATTTTTCACCAAATCAATCATGCAAGCGGCCAGTGAGCGCGGCATTTCTTTACGGAAAATCAATAACTCAGCGACCCGCTCTGGCGTGATGACGTCGTGGTAGGTTTTGCGATACACCTCAAAAGCCGAGACGGAGCGCAGCAACGATGCCCAGTGGTAAAAGTCACCCGTCGAGTCAACGGTCAACTCGTCGGCATTGCGCTCGGAACGCTCAAAAAATTTCAAATCAAGCAAACGCGCGGTGTTGTCGGCGCGTTCAATGAATGTGCCCATGCGCAAAAAATTAAACGATTCGTCTTTCAGCATTGTGCCGATCGCCACGCCGCGCGACAAATGCGACTGGTTTTTCACCCACTCAAGATACTCGGGCGCGTCGTCGTATGCGCGGCCAGATGTGACCCAATCTCGCGACTCGAGCCAGATGGTGTTGACCGTTTCAAACATTTCAGAGGTTAACGTTCCGCGCACCGCGCGTGCATTCTCACGTGCTGCCCACAAACACGACACGATGGACGATGGGTTGCGCATATCGGTGATCATGAATCGCATGACATTGGGCGTCGTGATGTCGCCGTACAGCTCTTCAAACAACGGCTCGAGCTCTGACAAGCCCAGCGTGGCGCGCCACAAATCCGTGGTGAGGCGCGGCGGATGCGGCATGAGCAAGGTGTCGTAATTGACACCGAGCATGCGTGCGGTGTTTTCTGCACGCTCGAGATAACGGGCGTGCCAGTACAGGTGATCGGCGGTGCGGCTTAATAACATGATGGTGCTTCCTTAACAATAACAGTCCGTGTGATTTGAGGCATTATTCCAATACCCACGTGTCTTTTGTGCCGCCGCCTTGCGAGCTATTGACCACGAGCGAGCCCTCTTTGAGGGCGACGCGGGTCAAGCCACCCGGTGCGAGCATGACGTCTTTGCCCGAGAGCACGAATGGGCGCAGGTCAATGTGGCGCGGTGCAATGCCTGCATCGACAAACGTTGGGCAGGTGGACAAAGCGAGTGTCGGTTGTGCGATGTATTGGTCAGGATGCGCTTTGACCACTTCGCGGAATGCATCGACTTCGGCCTTGGTCGAAGCGGGCCCGACCAACATGCCGTAGCCGCCCGCGCCATGGGTGAGTTTGACCACAAGATTTTCCATATTGGCCAACACATAGCTGAGCTCATCGGGTTTGCGGCACTGGTATGTCGGCACATTATTGAGTATCGGCTCTTCGGACAAATAAAACCGCACCATGTCGGGCACAAATGGGTAAATGGATTTGTCGTCGGCGACGCCGGTGCCGATGGCGTTGCTCAATGTGACATTGCCCGCGCGGTAGCAATTGAGCAAACCCGACACACCGAGCGATGAGTCGTGGCGGAAAGCAAGCGGATCGAGAAAATCGTCATCGACGCGGCGATAAATCACATCGACGCGCTTCGGCCCGCGTGTGGTGCGCATGTAGACATGCAAATCATCGACAAACATGTCCTTGCCCTCGACCAGCTCGACGCCCATTTGTTGCGCCAAAAAAGCGTGCTCAAAATACGCGCTGTTGTAAGCACCTGGTGTCATGACGACCACCGTCGGGTTGTCTTTGCCATGTGGAGCGACGCTGCGCAAGGTCTCGAGCAATAAGTCAGGGTAATGGGCGACGGGCGCAACTTTGTATTTGGAAAACAAATCAGGAAACAAACGCATCATCATTTTGCGGTCTTCGAGCATGTACGACACACCCGATGGCACGCGCAGATTGTCCTCTAACACGTAAAACTCGCCCTCACCCGCGCGGACAATATCGACGCCACTGATGTGCGAGTACACCTGCCGCGCGACCTCGACGCCTTGCATTTCTGGGCGATACTGTGCGTTACCCAAAATACGTTCGGCGGGGATGATGCCCGCTTTGATGATTTTTTGCTCGTGGTACACGTCGTGTAAAAACATATTGAGCGCCAAAACGCGCTGACGCAGGCCTTTTTCCAAGTCCTGCCATTCTTTTTTAGGAAAAATACGTGGAATGATGTCAAAAGGAATCAGCCGTTCCGTGCCCGACTCCTCACCATAAACCGTGAAAGTGATGCCGACTTTATGAAACATCAAATCGGCTTGTTGGCGCTTGTTGGCCAAATGTTGTGGGCTTTGCGAACGCAGCCATTCATCCATCACCGAGTAGTGCGGGCGCAACTCTGACTGCGCGCGGTTTTGATACATTTCATCATAGAAGTTTATTGGCATTGACATACGTTTCCCTTGTGCTGCCCGAGCATGGCGGTGAAAATGATTGGTGACCCATTATGCATGAAGCACCTTGTGAGGTAAAGCGCTTGAGCCGATAGTTCTGCACCAACTTCGTGCAATGCACGCACCACGCCGCCGATGTGCTATGCTGCCCCACCCTCCTCAAACACAACAAGCCTTGAACAACATGACCACAGCCACCATCGCCGAACTCCTGCGCAGCACCGATTTACCCACCCTCGAAAACCGCATGTTGCTCAGCCACACCACGGGCTTGAGCCATGTGCAGCTGATCAGTCGTGGCAATGAGTCACTCGATGACGCATCGTTTGCCGCATTCAATCATGCGCGTGCGCGACGCATGAGTGGTGAGCCGATGGCTTATATTGTCGGCACCCGTGAGTTTTATGGCCGTGATTTTTCTGTCTCGCCTGCGGTGCTGATTCCCCGTCCCGACACGGAGCTGCTCATCGACACGGCTTTGGCGCTGGTGTTACCTGCTCAAGCTCAAGTGCTGGACATGGGCACAGGCTCTGGTGCGATAGCGGTGACATTGGCCTGCGAGCGGGCGGACTGGCGCGTGGTGGGACTCGATGTGAGTGGTGCGGCGCTGGCGGTGGCGCGCGAGAATGCCGCACAGCTGGGCGCGCATGTGTCGCTGTTTGAGAGCGATTGGTTCACGACACTCAAAGGCAGTGAGGCACGTTTTGACCTGATTGTCAGCAACCCACCGTATATTGAGCGCGACGACGTTCACCTGAGCCAAGGCGATGTGCGCTTTGAGCCGCGCGGCGCGTTGACCGACGATGCGGACGGCTTGTCGTGCTATCGGATTTTGCTCAACGAGGTCGCCGAGTATTTGGTCGATGGTGGCTGGTTTATGGTTGAGCACGGTTTTGACCAAGCACTGGCGGTGCGTGATTTATTCGCGCAGGCCGATTTAACCGACGTAGTGACACTGCGCGACTTGGCGGGACACGAGCGCGTGACCGTCGGCAGAAAAGCGCTTGACGCGCACTGAAAACCCATGCAAACTGTCCCTAAATACAATCATCGCAAACGTGTTTCAATCTGTCGTCATTTGCCTCAATTGGGACGAAGGTGAGAAAACACCCACAAAATCAAGGGAACAAACATGGCTCGAATGGCGCGAGTGTACCTGCCCAACATCGCTCAACTGGTCCGCGTGCAGGGCATCAACGGTGCGGCGGTTTTTTTTGATGACGCCGACTATGAAGGATGGCGCGCCATTTTGCGCACCATCGCTCCCCATCATGCGGTTGACATCCATGCTTATGCGCTGGTGGCGCATTCGGTTTATCTGCTGGTCAGCGCGCGCGATGAAAAAGCCCTTGGCCGCTTGATGCAAGACCTCGGCCGCCGCTATGTGCGACAAGTCAATACCAAATACAAACGCAGCGGCACATTGTGGGAAGGCCGCTACCGCACGGCTTACATTCAAGACGAACCACACGTCATCGACGCTTATGTCTGGTTGGACGGCATGTCAGAGCACACGAGCCGCAGCCACCACACGGGACTACAGTTGCAGGGTTTCATTCAAGACCATCCTCAATACTGGGCGCTGGGCAACACCCCCTTTGATCGCCAGTCGCGCTATGGCCAACAACTGCTCGCAGGTGTTTCAGCCAAAACCGCGCAGGCACTCGGCCAAGCCGTCCAGACAGGCTGGGCGCTCGGTGATGCACAATTTCTCGCACAAGCCACCCGCATCGGCGGTCGCCGCATCACGGCTGCCGCACGCGGGCGCCCAAAAAAACAACCTTCTAAATAAAACGCACATGCGTTCACTTTTTTCAGTACAATGATTTTATAAAAACAAACAAATCCAAACTGGAGACAAACCATGAACCAAAAACCCTGGCTCGATTCATACGATGCTGGCGTGACCAGCACCATTAATATTGACGCATACGCATCGCTCGCGGGCATGTTTGAAGAAGCGTTTGAAACCTACGCCGACCGTGTCGCCACCTCATCGATGGGCAAAGACATGACCTATGCGCAATGGGGCAAGTACTCTGAGCACATCGGCGCATGGCTGCAACAGCTCGGCCTACAAAAAGGCGATCGCGTCGCCATCATGATGCCCAATTGCACGCAATACCCCATCTTGGTCGCAGCGATACTGCGCGCGGGCTACTGCGTGGTCAACGTCAATCCGCTGTACACCGCAACCGAGTTGACCCATCAACTCAACGATTCGAATGCCAAAGCGATTTTCATTCTCGAGAACTTCGCCGCCACACTGCAACACGCATTGCCCGAGCTCAAACAACTCAAACACATCGTGGTATCCAGCTTGGGTGACATGCTCGGCCTGAAAGGCCACATCGTGAATCTGGTTGTGCGCAAAATCAAAAAAATGGTGCCCGACTGGCACATTGACGACACCACATCGTTTAAAGAAGTTTTGAGCCAAGGTGAGCGCACACGCCTCACGCCTGTGCAATTAGAGCACGGCGACTTGGCATTTTTACAATACACCGGCGGCACGACGGGTGTCGCCAAAGGCGCCATGCTCACCCATGGCAACATTCTCGCCAATGTCCTGCAAGTCGATGCTTGGTGTGGCGAGCAGCTCAAAACCGACAAAGACGAAGGCGTGGTTTTCGTCGGCGCATTGCCGATGTACCACATCTTTGGCCTGACTGCCTGTGCGCTGTTTTGTGCCCACATTGGCGGGCATTTATTGCTCATCACCAACCCCCGCGACGTGCCCGCATTCATTAAAGATTTGTCAAAATACCCGTTTGCTCTGCTGCCTGCGGTCAATACATTATTCACCGCACTGCTCAACCACCCCGACTTCGCCAAGCTTGATTTTTCTCATCTCAAGATTGCCCTCGGTGGCGGCATGGCGGTTCAAAAAGCAGTGGCCGAACGTTTCAAAGCCACCACAGGCGTCGACATTTGCCAAGCGTATGGTTTGACCGAAACCAGTCCAGGCGCTACTTTCAACCCTGCACGCAACACCACATTCACAGGCAGCATTGGCTTACCGCTGCCATCGACCGACATCGCCATTCTCGACGATGACGGCGCAGAAGTCGCCATCGGCGCCACCGGCGAAATCGCCATTCGTGGCCCGCAAGTGATGACAGGCTACTGGCAGCGTCCCGACGAAACAGCAAAAACCATGACTGCCGATGGTTTTTTCAAAACAGGTGACATCGGCTTCATGGATGAAAAAGGCTTTGTCTTTGTGGTCGATCGCAAGAAAAACATGATTTTGGTCTCAGGGTTCAATGTCTACCCCAACGAAATCGAAGACGTCGCTGTGCGCCACCCCAAAGTCCTTGAGTGCGCCGCCATCGGCATTCCTGATGAACATTCGGGTGAGGCGGTGAAGTTCTTTGTCGTCAAAAAAGACAACAGCCTGACAGAAACGGAACTGCTTGAATTCATGAAAGAGCATTTAACCAATTACAAACGTGCCAAACATGTTGAATTCCGCGCCGACTTACCCAAGTCAAATGTCGGTAAAATTTTACACAAAGACTTGCGCGAACCTGCCAAATAAGGTGCTTTTCGCACATGCACCCCATTAAAAATCCCGCCTAGGCGGGATTTTTAATGGGTGCATCAACAAAGCTTAAACAAACAAGACTGACGCCAACACTTTAGCCAACACTTTAGCCAACACTTTAGCCAATACTTATGCCAACAGCTCGTCGGGATGCGTGTGCAGCTGAGCATAAACGCCGCGCTGCGCCAGCAAACCCTGATGCGTGCCCGACTCAACAATGCGGCCATGGTCCATGACAATGATGCGATCGGCTTTCTCAACAGTGGACAGGCGGTGGGCAATCATGATGGTGGTGCGGTTGCGCATGAGTCGCTCGAGTGCTTGCTGAACCAGACGCTCAGACTCATTGTCCAATGCGCTGGTCGCCTCATCAAGAATCAATATCGGCGCGTTTTTGAGGATGGCGCGCGCAATGGCAACCCTTTGACGCTGCCCACCCGAAAGTTTATTGCCGTTGTTGCCGATGTTGATGTTCCAGTGTTCAGGCTGACTTTGCACAAACTCCCAAAGGTTGGCCGCTTTAAGGGCGTTTTCAACCTCCACATCGGTGACTGCACCCGCGCCGTAGGCGATGTTGTTGTACAGACTTTCATTGAACAAAGTCACGTCCTGCGAGACGAGGGCGATCTGGTGGCGCAAACTGGACAATGCGATGTCGGTCAGCGCATGTCTGTCGAGATAAATCGCGCCAGAGCTGGGCTCCAAAAACCGTGGAATGAGATTAATCAACGAGGTTTTGCCACTGCCTGAGCGGCCAACCAAAGCGATTTTTTCTCCAGCTTTAATGTCAAGGTCAAAATCAGTCAGCGCAGCGGCGCTTTGCCCCGCATAGGTTAAATTAATTTTTTCCAGTCGGATGTGCCCACGAACGTCGGTCAACTCGGTCACGCCATTGTCTGTCTCTGCCTCCTCGTCGATGAAACCAAACACCTGATCCGCCGCCACCAGCATGCGTTGCATGGGCGCACCGACATTCGACAGGTTTTTAATCGGTGGAATCAACTGCACCATCAGCAACATGAAGGCAATGAAATTACCCACAGTCGTGGTGCCGTATTGACTCTGATACATGGCGACAAACATCACAATGGCGAGTGCAAAAGCAGCGATGAACTGTGTGATGGGCGAGTTGGCTGCCGATGCGCGCGCAGAGCGTTTGGCATAGTGCAGCAGCTTGGCTGTGATGTTGCCGAAACGCAGACGTTCCAAAGTCTGTCCCGAAAACAACTTAACAACTTTGTGCGCATCGTAGGTTTCTTGTACGCTGTGCGACAGATCGAGATTTATTTTGTGTGACTCTTGATTGATGGCACGCATTTTCTTTTTGTACTGGCGCGATAGGATGGCGAGCAGCGGAAAAATCACGGTGATAATCAATGTGAGCTGCCAATTGAAATACAGCAACATGCCCACCAATGCAATCACAACCAGTGTATCGCGCACCAGTGTGATGAACACATCGCTGGTTAAAGTCACCGCTGTGTTGGCATCTGTTGTGAATTTATTGAGCACATGCGCACTCGGGTGCTGCTGATTGTATCGCGTCGGCAACAACAACAAGCGGTCAAACATCTGCGTGCGCAAATCACTCAACACCTGTGCGGACACCCACGCGACATTGTAGGACACCACATACAAACACACACCATTGACCAAAAAAATCAAAATCAACGCCAATGGTGCCTGCCACGTCAAATCAGGGTGCGTGCCATTAAAACCATGATCGGCCAACACCTGAATCAGTTTATTAAATAACGGCGCGCTAATCGCAATACCAACAATCCCCACCAGCGCCATGTACAATCGCGAACGATGGGTAAAGAAAAACGTCAATAACCGATGGAAACTGATGTTTTCTTCGGGGTTGATGAGTTTATTGAGTAAGAATTTTTTCATAAGCCTTGTGTGTTGTCTTGTTATTATTTGTGCAATGGGTGCCAGAGAGCCAACAAACCATTATTATAGCCGCCATCGAGCTCGCTTTGCTTTATATCGCAGAGTGATTGTACGTCGCGCACTGCGTGCTGTATGCCCCAA
>CALMCK010000116.1 GCA_937862845.1 uncultured Burkholderiaceae bacterium
GATCGCTTGAGAACCTGTGCGACCTCTTTGAGGCTTAAGAGTGGGCCAAATTTTTGCAACAGATATTCTTTGGTTTGCATGGTATGCTTCCCTCCTGGTTAATTTAGGTGGTTCAATTTTGCAGAAATCCGCTGATAACCGGAAGGCAAAAATATCGCATTTTTGGAGGTGCCATGTCGATTAGAAGTGACTTGATAAAAGAAGCCAAACTTTTCTATACAAAAAATTGGCGTGATTGCGATGAAACAATTGCCGATGCCATCAAAACTTGTGCACTGGAATTTGAGGCGCTGGACTCAATCAAGTCTTCCAACCGAAGTCGCTCAATCACGGCCAAAGTGCAAAAACATTTCGATTTTGCTTTTATGGATTATGTGCAACGGAATAATGGGGTGATGCTAAATGGCATCGACGCATTTTCAGAGTTGATCGCACTTGATCCGGCAGATGCCGATCGTCAACTTGAGTTTTGGGGAAAGGCTGTTTCAAGAAGCTGGCCACGCTGTAAGGCAAAAAGCATTTATCCGCTTGGTGCTGGCAATGTACCGGTGTTTGATGCCAAAAGCATGGATGACTTGGGGGACGGTGCGCTCAGTACCACGGACGCATTGCGTGATTTTATTAGGCTGTGCCATGTGTTTAGTAAGACGCGAGAAGATACCCTACAGCAGACGCACTCAAATGGTCTTATCGAACAGAATGAAAAGCGAAAGCGCACGAAGCCTATCCGAGGCGAAAAATCAGTTGAGTTTAACCGCATCGCCAATTCATGGCCCTATTGTGAGCTGTGTTGGAAGTTAAACGAAAATGAAGTCCATCGACAATTTTTGATTCAAAAAGGGGACCTCGACGACAACGGGTTGATGTTACAAGTCAAATCCTTGTCTTCGCGCTATTGCATCGATCACAACCCCTCCACATCTCAATACAAAAGAGATTCAAAAAAAAGGGCAAATTTTTATTTTGTGGTATTGGTTATTTCGAAAGCACGCATCATTTTGAATTTGAAACCACTCGAACAAGCGGATCTGCGTTTGGCCGCTCATGAAATTGCATGCTCTATCAGTCGAGTCCAAACAAAGCTCAAACAATCGCTCAAACGCTATCTTGACTCGAGCCATCGACAATCATTGTGCAATATTTTTTCAAATGATCAAGTTGTTAATCTTGCCCACGATATTATTGATGAAGCATGCAGCAAAGGATACGAGCCGCACCTTGATTTATTGCGTTAGGTGTTGTCGTGTTTACAATTAAAAAAATGCCCCAATTGGGGCATTTTTTTTCTAATGAGTGCAGGTTTTTCGTCTTTGATTACTTTTTGGTGAGTCTATCGAGTTTTTCGATGAGATTTTCTGTGCGCAGATGGGTGTAGCGTTTGAGCATTTGCATGCTTTTATGGCCACTGATGCTCACGACCTCTTGGTCACTGAAGCCCGCCTCGACTAAGCGACTGACCGCTTCATGGCGAAGGTCGTGGAAGTGGAAATTTTCCAAGCCGATTCGATCGATAATCGTCTTCCAGCTCTTTCTGAAATTATATGGGCGACGGACGCCATCTCGACCAGGCTCTCCAGGAAAAATCAAAGCCTCATCATCCTTATCAGTCACGGGATTATCCAAGGATTGACGGAGCACTTCAACTGCAGTTTTGGTTAACGGCACGGTCCGCGTCTCATTGTTTTTGGTGTCATACAGTCGAATAATTCGTCGTTTCAGATCGATTTGATTGCGCATTAGCCCGGTGATTTCAGATGCACGCATGCCAGTTTCAATTGCAATGATCACAATCCACAACATCATCGGGTTTTGATGTTTGGACAACGCTTGCATCAAAGCCACTTCTTCTTGAGCAGTCAATCTCCGTTCCCTTCCTTTGGCTGGCGATGGCTTTTTAATCAGAGTGACGGGATTAACCACCAAACCCGTTCCCCACTCTTGAATGGCAACAGTGAATAAATGCCCAATGAGTGCCAAATCCAAACGAACAGTGTTTGCTTTTTTTCCTTCGGACAATCTGCGGTCTCGGAATTTTGCAACCATTTCCGAAGTGATGCTGGCCAGAGAGTATTGACCGAACGTGCGCAACAGCAGTCCAAAACGATACCGCTCGCCAATTTGGGTTTTAGGTTTTTTTGTTGAAGTGACTTCTCGACCGTAGCGTTCAAGCGCATCGGAGAACAGTATCTTTTCTGCAACAGTTCTTCGTATGTAAACGCCTCGAACGATTTCGTCTTCGGTTGTGCGCGCCCAATCCTCTGCATCACGCTTTACACGAAATGTTTTTATGGTTGTGGGCCACCCCTGTTTGCGGATGATCGCTTTCCATGTGCCGGATTTTGTTTTGGTGATTGTAGCCATTGTTTTACTCCTCAGATATCGATAGTGTACCGAAACTGTTACCGCAGAGTTAAAACTTGGTCTGGAAAGGGGTTACGAATCATCGTAACCCCTTTGTTTGAATGGTGCCCGTTGCAGGACTTGAACCCACCACCCCCTGATTACAAGTCAGGTGCTCTACCAGATGAGCTAAACGGGCAAGACGCGTATTATAAACAAAGTTGAGCGTTCAATGCAAGGGCTTTTTAATTAAAACGGTTATTTTTGTTGTGGTGGCCAAAAAATCGTCACGTACGTTCGGCAACGATGAAGCGAAAAGGACAGCCGCGATCGTCGGTGTGCACTTGAAAACCGTATTCGGCGAACAGTTCCGCTACATTTTGTTTGTGCCATGCAAGCACGAATGGCTCGTGCGCTTTTCGGGCGAGCCATTTAAAATATACGCCGCGTAGACCGTAGTCTCGCCACATCTGGCGATAACTGCCATACCACTGAACATCCGAGGGCTCCAAAATAGCCAGTGTGCCGCCTGTGCGCACTACCCGCTGAAACTCGGCAAGTGCTTCACGCAAGTAGCGCGGTGGAATTTCGTGCAGCAAGAAGCAGACGCTGATGCCGTCGAATGATGCGTCGGGCATGCCTGTTTTTTCTGCCAATGCTTGCTGCCAATGAATATTTAAGTCGCGATGAGTGATTGCGGCGCGTTGTAACAGGTAAGGCGATGGCTCTAGCGCCCACACTTCTACTGTGCCTGCCGTTTTTAATGCGGCGGCCATATTGCCTGCGCCGCTACCCACATCAAGCACTCGCTGCGCTTTACCCAGCGCTTGCGTGAGGCGTTCTCGACCTTGTTTGAGCGTGCCGATCATGCTGTCTTCGAAGCCTTTGGCATAACCTTTTGTGAGGTTTTTGGAGTAGTTTCCGTTGGGCAGGTTGTGGAACTCTTGCAGCATATATTTAGGCAGCATGTCGGCGCCAATTAAGCCGTCTGGCAGTCGCACGCGCTCGTGTTTGTTGCCTAGGATTTTAAAGAACACTCGCAAATGCACCCATGGCATTTTCCAATTCAACTGGTCAGGCCAAGCATCTGGGAGCTCAATATTGGCCCAGTCGGTTTGCAGTAGGTGGTCTAAGTTTGGAAGTTGGTTCATAAGCGATATGGTTGCGATAACTTGACGATGACGTCCGTTCACTTGACTAATTTCAGCGGACTGCTTTTTGTGGGCGTGCTTTCCGCTTCTGGTGGCGTTGAGGCGGCGGGTTCGGTTGAGTCAGTCACCTCGAAACCCATGCCTTGTCCTGTTTCGGCGGCAAAGATGGCGGCGATGCGGTTGATGGGGACGTCGATTTGCTCAGCGACCGTGCCGAATCTGGCTTGGAAGCTGACCCATTCGTTGCCGAGCTCTAGGTTTTGTGTGGCGTCCATGCTGATGTCGAGGACGATTTTACCGTCGTCGTCGAAGCCGTGCGGCACGTGGGTTTGTGCGTCAATTTCGACGAGGATTTGCGGGGTGACGCCTTGGTCGTTGCACCATTCCCATAGGGCGCGGATGAGATAGGGTTTTTGGCTGATTTCGGATGACACGAGACACTCCTGTGAACGTGAATATTAACGATAAGAACCCATGGCAAAACAGAGAACGTGGGTTCTCTGTTGCCGTTTTTGAGCCATCGATTAACGGCGCATGACTTTTTCTGACGGGGTCAATGCTTCAATGTATTTCGGGCGAGAAAAAATCCGCTCGGCGTATTTGAGCAGCGGTGCCGCTGCTTTTGGCAGTGTGATGTCGTAGTACTCGAGGCGCCAAAGCAGTGGTGCGAGTGCGATGTCGGGCATGGTGAAGTCGTCGCCGAGCATGTATTTGTTGTACGCAAATATCGGGGCGAGCTGAGTGAGCTGGTCGCTGATGTATTTGGTGGCCGCTTCGTGTTCGCTGTGGCGTGCTGGGTTTTCCAGTGTCTGCACATGGGTGAACAGCTCTCGCTCAAATGTGAGCAACATCAGTCGTACGCGTGCGCGCATAACGGGATCGGCGGGCATGAGTTGCGGATGTGGAAAGCGCTCATCAATGTATTCGTTGATGATGTTTGATTCGTAGAGTATCAAGTCACGGTCGACCAAAATCGGCAATTGGCCGTACGGGTTCATCATCATGATGTCATCGGGTTTTTGAAAAACGTCTACGTCGCGCACTTCAAAGTCCATGCCTTTTTCAAATAAGACGAAACGGCAGCGTTGTGAAAAAGGGCAGGTGGTGCCAGAGTATAAAACCATCATGATTCAGATTCCTTAGGTCAGCGTTGCATGCAGTGGCAAAATGCCGCTGCACCAGCAGATGAGACAGTGTGACAAATTCACACAAAAAAGGCAAGCCATGCTTGCCTTTTCGTTAAAATTTACTGATTAATGGATGTCTTTCCAGTAATTTTTATTGAGTCGGCGCGCCAACAAGAACAACAGTACTAAGAATATCAAAACACCGTAACCCAATTTTTTGCGTGAGTCTTGATCAGGCTCTGATGCCCAAGCCAAGAAGTTCGTCACGTCGCGGGCAGTTTTTTCATAATCAGCTGGTGTCGCGGCCTTGCCCTGCCGTTGCATTTCATAGCCTTCGAGGTGTTGAACTTTTAGACCTGTGTGCTCGTCTTCTTTCTCGACAAACTTAGGCGCTTTCACACCTTCTTCGGTCCACAGTGCGTGCGGCATGCCGACGCCGGGGAACAAGGCATTGTTCCAACCCGTCGGGCGTTCGTCGTCGCGGTAGAAGCTAATGAGATAGGTGTATACCCAGTCTGCGGTGCGTGCGCTGGTGACCAATGACAAATCTGGCGGTGGTACACCAAACCATGCGGCAGCATCAGCACGTGGCTGGGACACCATCATCAAGTCGCCGATTTGGCTGTCGCTGCGCTTGAGGATTTTGGTTTTAATGTCGTCTTCGCTCAATTTAAGCTTTAGCAGTTGATTGTAACGCACCGAAGACAGGCTGTGGCAGCTTAAACAGTAGTCGCCAAAAACACGCGCACCGTTTTGTAAAGACTCATAATCTGTCATGTTGACTTGAGCGTCTTTCAAGGGAACTGCGCTGTGCGAGCCGCCAAACCCCATGAGATACAAAGCGGATGCGAGCAACGAACCAACCATGACATACAATGCACGCGCAATGGTTTTGCGCACGCCTTTGGTGCTGGCGAGGCGGTAGCCTAAAATCAGAGCGATGACGTAAATCACCGAGCCTATCCACTCGTTCATGCCGACAATGATGTTGCGACCCATGAACACCGCGAAAGCGGCCATGACCAACAGGGCGACTTTACCAATCAGCTGCTCGTTTTTAGTTTTTTCTGCCGCGCCGTCTTTGCGGTGAACGAACAGCAAATAAATCGCTGCACCAATCAAGACAAATGCTGCAAATCCCATCACGACAAACAATATGGATGGACCGAATTTTGTGAAAAAATGACTCATTTTTATCCCCTATCCATCAATGCGGTTTAAAGTTCACACGCTCTGGCACTTCTTTAAAGTCCGAAGCCTGCGTGTCGCCCATGTCGAATTTACCAATCGACGACCACCAAGGCATGAGGAATAAATAACCAAAGTAAAACAAAGTACCGACTTGAGAGACTTTCTCACCCAATGGGCTTGGTGCCGTCACACCTAAGTAACCCAACACCACGAAGTCAACCACCAAGGCAATTAGCAAATAGAAGTGCCATCTTGGGCGATAGCGCATCGACTTAACGGGTGAGCGATCCAGCCAAGGCAAGAAGAACAAAGTCACAATCGCCGCACCCATGACCAACACGCCCCAAAATGCTGCGGCCGTGATATACATAAACCCTGCCAAGCCAAACGAGCCAAACAAAAATGCCAATCGTGTTTTCTCAGGCATGCGCGCACGGAAGTACGTCAACAAGCCCGCCAAAATAACCAAGGCCATGAAAATGAATTTCAACTGATCGGTCACCGCACGCAGCATCGAGTAAAACGGTGTGAAATACCAAACGGGCGCAATATGTGCTGGCGTGGCCAATGGGTTCGCTTGCAAGTAGTTGTTGTACTCAAGGAAATAGCCACCCATGGTCGGTGCAAAAAACACAATCGCGAAAAAGATGAACATGAAACCGACAATGCCCATGAAATCATGCACCGAGTAGTACGGGTGAAACGGAATGCCGTCGAGTGGAATGCCTTTGGCATCTTTGTGTTTTTTGATGTCCACGCCGTCGGGATTGTTTGAGCCGACTTCATGCAGTGCGATGATGTGTGCGACCACCAAACCGAGCAAGACCAGCGGCACCGCAATCACGTGCAAGGCAAAGAATCGGTTCAGGGTGGCATCGCCGACATTGTAGTCGCCGCGAATAAACACCGACAAATCCGGTCCGATGAGCGGAATGGTCGAGAACAGATTGACAATCACCTGCGCGCCCCAGAAGGACATCTGCCCCCATGGCAACAAATAACCCATGAATGCTTCGGCCATCAGCGCGAGGAAAATCAAGCAACCAAACACCCACACCAGCTCACGCGGCTTTCGATATGAGCCGTAGAGTAGGCCTCGGAACATGTGCAGATACACCACGACGAAAAACATCGAGGCGCCCGTCGAGTGCATGAAGCGAATGTATTTGCCACCAGGCACTTCGCGCATGATGTATTCGATACTGGCGAATGCGGCGGGCACGCCTGCGGCATTGAGCGCGGCATCTGGTTTGTAGTTCATCACAAGGAAAATCCCAGTGACGATTTGGATGACCAGCACCACCATCGAGAGCACGCCGAAAATGTACCAAAAGTTAAAGTTCTTCGGCGCATAGTACTCAGACATGTGTTCTTTGTACATTTTAGACAACGGGAAACGAGCGTCAATCCACTCCATGACGCCGTTCGTGTTGTTGTAATCGGGTTTATTCAAGTCTGCCATGATTACGCCTCGCCTTTCTCATCTTTACCGATGACGATTTTAGTATCGGAGAGGAACATGTAACGTGGCACGTCGAGATTTTGTGGCGCGGGTTTGTTTTTAAACACGCGACCCGCCAAATCGTAGGTCGAGCCATGGCATGGGCAGAGGAAACCACCTTCCCAGTCATCGGGCAATGAGGCTTGAGCGCCCGCCTTCAATCGTGGGTCAGGAATGCAACCCAAGTGCGTACAGGTGCTGACCATGACCATTAAATCAGGATGCTCTTCGCGCGCGCGCGTGACTTTGCTGCAGTAATCAGGCAGCGGCATGGTAAATGGCTTCTCTGAATTCGGGTCGGCCATTTGGGCATCCAACTTGGGCAGGGCGGCCGTCATCTCTGGCGTGCGGTGCACCACCCAGACAGGCTTGCCACGCCACATCACCGTTTTCATAGAACCTGGTGGGATGTCTGACAAATCGACCTCGACAGGCACACCGCCTGCTTTGGCTTTTTCGGAAGGTGCAAAACTAGAGACCAGCGGCGCAGCAAACGCTGCCGCACCCAGTGCGCCCACACCGCCTGTGGCGATGAGTAAATTGCGGCGGTCTTTGTCCATCGGTTTGTTTTGATCGCTCATGACGACGACCCTTATAGTAAAGTTAATGAATCTCGAATCACACACGGCGCGCAATTGTGCAGGCACCATGGATAAAAGCCCACATATTGTATCGCAAAGCCATGATGCTTTTAAGGGTATTTTGCACCATTGATGGCTTAATTGATACAAAAGCTGCTTTTAGAAGCACTCGCCACCATGCTATGATGCCTACCGTCTGTTATGACAAGACCGAACAAGACAATAAACCGGTAAGGCGCCGCATCTGTCGCCGCCTCACACACCTAAAAGGAATACATCATGTGGAAAGAATTTAAAGAATTCGCCTTAAAAGGCCCAGTGCTCGCGCTCGCGGTCGGCGTCATCATCGGCGCGGCGATGGGTAAAATCGTCGATTCAGTGGTCAAAGACCTCATCATGCCGCTCATCGGCTACCTGTTTGGCGGTAAAGTCGACTTTTCCAATATGCTTGTCGTGCTCGGCGATGTGCCCGCAGGAACCGCCCAGACTTACGAGGCGCTGAGCAAAGCGGGCGTGCCGGTGTTTGCCTACGGCAACTTCGTCACCACGGTGATTAACTTTTTTTTCCTCGCGCTGGCGGTATTCATGATTGTCAAAATCGTCAATAAAGCGAGCAAAGAGAAAGAAGCCGAGCCTGCGGCCACCCCTGAAGAAATATTGCTCCTGCGCGAGATTCGCGATAACTTGCTGACAAAATAAGCGATTGTCGCTCAAAAAGCCGCTCGGACAGCACCGCGCGGCTTTTTTTTTGCGTCAAACCGTCGCATCGACGCTTGGCGGCTTTGGTACAATACGCCCTCACATTGACAAACTACGGCAAAGAACACCATGCAATACACCCGCGCACAAAACCTTCCAGACATCCTCAAAAACCGCATCATCGTGCTCGACGGCGCCATGGGCACCATGATTCAACGTTACAAACTCACCGAAGCCGATTATCGCGGCACGCGCTTTGTCGCGCACGCGATTGACGTCAAAGGCAACAACGAGCTGCTGACACTGACACGCCCAGATGTGATTTCAGCGATACATGGCCAATACTTAGAAGCGGGCGCCGACATCATCGAGACCAACACCTTCGGCGCGACCACCGTCGCGCAAGACGACTACGAAATGGGCGAGCTTGCCTATGAGATGAATGTCGTCGCCGCACAGCTCGCGCGCGCCGAATGCGACAAATACAGCACACCTGACAAACCGCGTTTCGTCGCGGGCGCGATTGGCCCGACACCGAAAACCGCGAGCATCTCGCCCAACGTCAATGATCCGGGTGAGCGCAACGTCACATTTGAACAACTGCGCCAAGCCTACTACGACCAAGCGCGCGGCCTGATGGAAGGCGGCGCGGATGTGTTTCTCGTCGAGACGATTTTTGACACACTGAACGCCAAAGCCGCGTTGTTTGCACTTGAAGAATTGTTCGAGGACACAGGCGAGCGCCTGCCCGTGATGATTTCAGGCACCGTCACCGACGCGTCGGGGCGGATTTTATCGGGGCAAACCGTCGAAGCGTTTTGGTACAGCCTGCGCCACGCCAAACCGATTATGTTTGGGCTGAACTGCGCGCTCGGCGCCGACCTCATGCGCCCCTACATTGCTGAGCTCGCCAAAATCTGCGACTGCGCGATTTCGTGCTATCCAAACGCAGGCCTGCCCAACCCGATGAGCGACACAGGGTTCGATGAAACCCCCGAAATCACTTCTGGCTTTCTCAAAGAATTCTCCACCGCAGGCCTCGTCAACCTCGTCGGCGGCTGCTGCGGCACCACGCCCGAGCACATTAAGGCCATCGCCGATGGCGTGCACGGGCTTGCGCCGCGTGCGATGCCACACGCACATTGATTGGCCACGCTCAAAACTAACAGCGCAATGCATTGCACCCAATGCACCAATGAACGCACACTTTTAAACACACGCAGCGCAATGCGCTCAAACAACCATGGATGCACAGCACAATGACTTATTTAATACTCGCCGTTTTATGCAGTGTGGCGGTCTCGATTTTTTTAAAAATCGCCCACAGCAAAAACATTCAAATCGAACAAGCCATCGCCACGAACTACATCGTCGCCAGCGCTTTAACGTGGTTCATGCTCCACCCAGCATTGGACACGATTAAGACCAACCAAAACTCGATTGCGCTGTTCACTGCCTTAGGCGTTTTGCTGCCGGTGGTGTTTGTCTTTATGTCGCGCGCCGTTCGTTATGCGGGCATTGTCAAATCCGACGCCGCACAGCGCTTGGCCTTGTTCATCCCGATTTTGGCATCGTTCACTATTTTTGGCGAAGTCCTCACGCAAACGCGCATGATTGGTTTGGCATTGGCTTTTGCCGCGCTGTTTTGTTTGGTTTACAAGTCCAACTCGAATCGGGCACACGGCAATCAGCGCAATCAGCGAGCACAGGGCACCACCACACAGCTCATCACCAGCCTGCTCGCCGTCTGGATCGGCTACGGCGTGATTGATGTTTTGTTTAAACAAGTCGCCAAATCAGGCAGTGCCACACCCGCCAATTTATTTGCAGCGTTTGTCTTGGCAGGCGTTTTGATTTTTGTTTACTTATTGATTCGCGGCACCCGCTGGCGCGCCAGCAGCTTGCTGGCAGGGCTTTTATTGGGCGCGCTCAACTTCGCCAACATCTGGTTTTACATCCGCGCCCACCAAAGCTTCAGCGACAACCCAACCCTCGTATTCGCAGGCATGAACATCGGCGTCATCACACTGGGCACACTCGTCGGCGCATTCGCCTTCCGCGAAAAAATCTCCCGCGTGAACTTCATCGGCGTCGCATTGGCCATCGCAGCGATACTGTGTTTGTTTTACTCGGCTTACTTTATGGGTTTGCTGAACTGAACCATCGCCCGCCACGAATGCTGCGAATAGCGGGATAATGAGGAAAGCACGCAAACCTGCGCTTGCAACAAAAAGTCGAAAGGTGCCATCAGCGTTTTTCGCGCATTGCACCGAATGTGCTGATAAAAGCACGCTTTTTTTAAACAACATGCGGCGCAATGCGCTGCGCTTATTGCGCCTACGGGCTAAGGACTCTATGCAATACAGCAAAGAAAATTATGAGTTTGGGCCAGTTGCAATTATACGTGGCCCACACAGAGGAAGAATAGGTCGGCTTGACGATACAACACATATTGGCAGGACTGAAAAAGGAGTAATTATCTTTGCTCCATTTGCTATTTCATCGAATCGTTACAACATCCATTTGGAAAGCCTTCAACAACCAAACACTCAACAGCTTTTGGATCGATATCATGCTCTTTATGAGTCGTTATCGCCTTATTTTACAGAGAAAAAAGTTACAGAAGAAAGACGCGTTGAGAGACTCGAAGAGCTTATTTATATACAGGATATTTTAAACGATCGTATGTTCACTTCTCGATTTACGCATAGTCCGCAGGGAGCTAAAATATTTCTTTCACACTCATCACGAGATAAAGACTTTGTCAAAGGTTTGGCTGTTGATTTGGCAAATTTAAACCACCAACCATGGCTTGATGATTGGGAAATTCTTGCTGGCGAATCAATTCCCGACAAGGTTAGCAAAGGTATAGAAGAAGCAGACTTTGTTCTGGTTGTTTTATCAGAAAATGCAATTCAATCTCAATGGGTAAAAATTGAATGGCAAACAAAATTTTGGTTAGAAGTTTCGACTACAAACACAATAGTTATTCCTATTTTAATAGAAAGCTGCGAGATACCTGCTTTACTCAAAACAAAAAAATATATCAATTTTCAAAACAATTACTCCGAAGGCTTATCTGAGCTTGCCTATAGCATTGGGAAGCTCATGGAAAAACAACACACCATTTCTAAATAAAAACGAACCATGACCACACAAATCAAAAACACCCGCATCTCTGGCCTTGAGCCTTTCGTCGTTTCCGACCAATCTTTGTTCGTCAATGTCGGCGAGCGCACGAATGTGACGGGCTCTAAAGCCTTTGCCCGCATGATTCTCAACAATCAATTTGATGAGGCGTTGAGCGTGGCGCGTCAGCAGGTGGAGAATGGCGCGCAGGTGATTGACATCAACATGGATGAGGCGATGCTGGACTCGCAGGCGGCGATGGTGCGCTTTCTGAATCTGATTGCGTCGGAGCCTGACATTTCGCGCGTGCCGATGATGATCGATTCGTCGAAGTGGTCGGTGATTGAGGCGGGTTTGCAGTGTGTGCAGGGCAAGGCGATTGTGAATTCGATTTCGTTGAAGGAAGGTGAAGAAGCGTTCATAACCCAAGCGAAAAAAATCATGCGTTATGGTGCGGCGGCGGTGGTGATGGCGTTTGATGAGGATGGTCAGGCGGATACGTTTGCGCGCAAGACTGAGATTTGCAAACGCTCTTACGATGTGCTGGTGGATAAAGTCGGCTTTGCGCCCGATGACATTATCTTTGACCCAAACATTTTTGCGGTGGCGACGGGGATTCCCGAGCACAACAATTACGCGGTGGATTTCATCGAGGCGACGCGCTGGATTAAACAAAACTTGCCGTTTGCGTTGGTGAGCGGTGGTGTGTCGAATGTGTCGTTTTCGTTCCGTGGCAATGATGTGGTGCGTGAGGCGATTCACACGGTGTTTCTCTACCACGCGGTGGCGGCGGGCATGGACATGGGCATTGTGAATGCTGGGCAACTCGGTGTGTACGAAAACCTCGATGCGCTGCTGCGCGAGCGCGTGGAGGATGTGATTTTAAACCGCCGCGCGGATGCGACGGACCGATTGCTGGACATCGCGGATCAGTTCAAAGGCGATGGCATTAAGAAGGTGGAAAACCTCGAGTGGCGCAATCAAGACGTGAATGCGCGTCTGTCTCACTCGCTGGTGAACGGCATCACGACCTTCATCGATGCGGACACGGAAGAGGCGCGGCTGAATGCGACGCGGCCGATTGAGGTCATCGAAGGACCGCTGATGGATGGCATGGGCGTGGTCGGCGATTTGTTTGGCGCGGGCAAAATGTTTCTCCCGCAGGTGGTCAAATCAGCGCGCGTGATGAAGCAAGCGGTGGCGCATTTGATTCCATTCATCGAACAAGAAAAAGCTGCACGCAAAGCCGCTGGCTTCAAGGATGCCGAAAGCTCGCAAGCGAAAATGGTCATTGCCACCG
>CALMCK010000117.1 GCA_937862845.1 uncultured Burkholderiaceae bacterium
CGCGCTCAGGGCGGCCAAGGATGTCGAGCAAGTCGGCGATGTGCGTCATGATGTCTTTGTATTCTTGGACGATTTTGTCTTGCTCAAGGCCTGTCAAGCGTTGCAGGCGCATTTGCAAAATTTCTTGTGCCTGCACGTCGGACAAGCGGTACAAGCCATCGGTCTGCAAGCCATACGCCGCATCCAAATGATCAGGGCGATACAACACACCACCGCCTTCTGTGCGCACGAGCATTTCACGCACCACAGCAGAGTCCCAGACGTTCGCCATCAAGTCCACTTTCGCTTGAGGCGGCGTCGCAGCGGCTTTGATGATGGCGATGAATTCATCGATATTGGCCAATGCGACTGCGAGGCCTTCGAGCATGTGCGCGCGTTCGCGTGCTTTGCGCAGTTCAAACACCGTGCGGCGTGTCACTACTTCACGGCGATGCTCAAGGAAATAAATCAGCATTTCGCGTAAATTCAGCAAACGCGGCTGACCATCGACCAGCGCGACCATGTTCATGCCAAATGTGTCTTGCAGTTGCGTGTGTTTGAATAAATTGTTGAGAACCACTTCCGCCATTTCGCCACGCTTGAGCTCGATGACCACGCGCATGCCCGTGCGGTCGGACTCATCGCGCAAATCAGAAATGCCTTCTAAGCGCTTGTCATTGACCATCTCAGCGATGTTTTCGAGCAGCTTGCGCTTGTTGACCTGATACGGCAGTTCATCAATGATGATCGCTTGGCGATTGCCCTTGTCTAAATCCTCGAAGTGCGTTTTTGCACGCATCACCACGCGGCCACGGCCTGTGCGGTAGCCTTGGCGCACACCACTCACGCCATAAATAATCCCCGCAGTCGGGAAATCAGGCGCAGGAATCAGTTCAATCAGCTCATCCACCGTCGCTTCAGGGTTGTGCAATACATGCAAGCAGCCTTTGATGACTTCGGTCAAATTGTGTGGTGGGATGTTGGTCGCCATACCGACCGCAATGCCCGTCGAGCCGTTGATGAGCAAATTCGGCAAACGCGAAGGCAGCACCAGCGGTTCTTTCTCAGAGCCGTCATAGTTTGGCCCGAAATCCACGGTTTCTTTATCGAGGTCTTCTAATAGTTGGTGGCCGATTTTCGACATGCGCATCTCGGTGTAACGCATCGCCGCCGCATTGTCGCCATCGATGGAGCCAAAGTTACCCTGCCCATCGACCAGCGTATAACGCAGCGAAAAATCCTGTGCCATCCGCACAATCGTGTCATAAATCGCCAAATCGCCATGCGGATGGTATTTACCCAGCACGTCACCGACAATACGCGCGGATTTTTTATAAGCACGGTTCCAGTCGTTGTGCGCCTCATTCATGGCGAACAACACGCGGCGATGCACGGGTTTTAAACCGTCACGCACATCGGGTAAAGCACGACCGACAATCACGCTCATCGCGTAATCGAGGTAAGAGTTTTTCATCTCGTCTTCGAGTGAAATCGGTAAAATTTCTTTGGCAAAAGATGACATCGAACATCCTAATAGTGAAAGCTAACCCTTAATTTTAACACGGATGAGCGACAAACAATAGAGTAAGCACCACTTTGTCAGCCGCGTGTGTAGATGTAAAGCGAAACCTGTCGTGTTCAGCGCCCTGTTGGTTGTGGTGGACATGTTTTGCATTTGATTTTAAACCCATCGACCGTGGCGTTCTGCCATCCCATTGGGCTAGGCCGTGCGCGCACACAAAAAATTCATAATTAAAGCGATGCAGGTGTTTTTTGACGTGTGAGTTGGGCGCAGAGTGTTGTAAAATTGAAACAGAATTGTTCAAAGTGTCGCATTCATCCCACTTTTCCGCATGATTGTTTGCACTTGAGCCACTGAGTTGTGGCACAATGAACTCGTGCGGCGCTGTTTTTAAGTGCTGTGCGCGATTTTTTTGTTGCACAGAAAGCGCTGAATCGCTATAATTTGCTCTGCTTTAATTATTAATCCAATTAAACAGCGTAAACAATTGACCGCAGGCTCACTGCGATTTTCCAAAAAAGAGGAGAAACATGAAAAACTTCGTAAAAGTTGCTTCTTTGGCCGCTACACTGGCTCTCGCAGCCTGCCAAACCAACCCAAACACAACCGCATACCCAAAAGAAGATGCATCTGCTAGCCGCCACGTGGCCAGCGCTGATCATCAAGTATGGAAAAACGGCACGGACGAACTGTGCTGGCAGACTGGCTACTACCCTGACGGCAATGCTGTTGTGGGTTGTGACGCTGTTGCTGCTGTAGTACCAGTTGCATCTGATGTCCGCTTGGTAGCCGATGCTGGCGCCTTGTTCGATTTCGACAAAGCCACTTTGCGTCCAAAAGGCCAAATGACTTTGACTGCCATCGCTTCATTCTTGAAATCAGTGCCATTTGACGGCGCGATTGTTGTGGGTCACACCGATTCTTTCGGTTCTGACGCTTACAACGACAACTTGTCGGCTCGCCGTGCAGAAGCAGTTAAAGGCTTCTTGGTTTCTCAAGGCGTTTCTGCCAACCAAATCCGCACCGAAGGCATGGGCAAACGTCAACCAGTGGTTGATCCAATGTCATGCAAAGGCAACCGCGCAGCTAAAATCGCTTGCGAACAGCCAAACCGTCGTGTAGACATCGGTGTTACTGGTAGCACAGTGAAAAAAGCTGAAGTGGCTCAATGGGAAAAAACCTTGGGTGACGCAGGCGTAAGTGTCCGCATCACAGGCAAATAATACTATTTATTTAGTGTTTTGCTTAAAACCCTGCTTCGGCAGGGTTTTTTATCGTCTAAAAATGGCATAATAAAACAAATGCCCGCACAACTGAAGGAAGTCCCATGTCAACCACCAATGTCACCGCCAGCGAAATCGATAAATTTTCCCAACACGCCAGTCAATGGTGGGACGAGCTGGGTCCGTTGAAGACTTTGCATCAGGTTAATCCCGTTCGATTGGCTTGGATTGATGGGCATATTGACTTACAGAGTCAGAAAATCGCCGACATCGGTTGTGGCGGCGGGATTTTAACCGAAGCGCTTGCGAACGCGGGCGCACAAGCCACAGGGGTGGACATGGCCGCCGACTCGATAGAGGTTGCCCGAATGCACGCTATTGAAAACAATTTGGTCATTGACTACCAAATCACCACCGCCGAGCAGCTCGCCGCCGCCGCGCCCGCCAGCTTTGACGCTATCACCTGTATGGAAATGCTCGAACACGTCCCTGATCCCGCTTCTGTGATTAAAAGCTGCGCAGCGCTTGTTAAGCCGGGTGGTTATGTGTTTTTTTCCACGCTCAACCGCCACCCGAAGGCATTTTTGCTCGGCATCCTAGGCGCAGAGTATCTGCTCGGCTGGATACCGAAAGGCACCCATCAGTACAAAACATTCATCAAGCCCGCCGAGCTCGCTGTCATCGCGCGCGCGCACGGCTTGGCGGTTTTGGATGTGAAAGGCATTGGCTATCAACCATGGCGCCGCAGCGAGCAACCGTTTTCAATCAGCACAGACACCGACGTGAACTATATGATGGCCTGTCAAAAACCACACACAAGTTAATATGAAATACCAACTTCCCCGCAAGCCCGACGCCGTATTGTTTGACCTCGACGGCACTCTCATCGACTCCGCTCCCGACCTCGCAGGCGCCGTGAACGCGCTGCGCACCGCGCGTGGCATGGCCGAAATACCCTACGAATTGCTCCGACCCTACGCCTCACAAGGCGCACGAGGCTTGATTGGTCAAGGGTTCGGCATTGCGCCCGAGCACGCGGACTTTGAAGCGTTAAAAAACGAATTTCTGGATTACTATGAAGCCAACAGCTGCGTGCGCACATGTTTGTTTGACGGGGTTGAGGACATGCTGCAGTACTTAGAATCGCGCCAAATCCCATGGGGCATCATCACCAACAAGCACGCCCGATTCACCGAGCCACTGGTTGAGCAGCTCGGCTTCACACATCGCGCCGCCGTCATTGTCAGTGGCGACACCACCGCACACGCCAAGCCGCATCCCGCGCCGATGTACTATGCTGCCGACGTGATGGGCGTTGACGCAGCAAACTGTGTCTATATTGGCGACGACGAGCGCGACATCGCCGCAGCCCATGCTGCGGGTTATATGAGCGCAATTGCAGTCGCGTATGGCTATGGTGCTCTCAAAGAAATCAAGGACTGGCATGCGAGTGCATGTGTGATGACAGCTGTGGAATTATTGGCTTTGCTCAGGAGCGGCAATGACGGTTGATTTTTTGAGTCAGTTGAGTGTCATTGACATCATTGACATCATTGACATCATTGATGTCAATTTTTTATAAAATTGACCCATACAAGCGCTTATGCGAGCTCTGGTGATAAGTGTTTAAAAACAATGAGATGGTGATACTGAAGAAAAAAATGAACGTGAAAGTGTTCAAAAAACAACAGTTTAAACAAATGCATTTTTATAAATAGACAACGAATAAAAGTTTCGATAGAATCACTCAATCGAGTCTGCTATAAGACAGATGAGTGGATGTGGCAGTAATCAAACAGCGGCTCACAAACGAGACAACTCTTTTCGTGAACGACAAAACTTTAATATATTAATCGAGGATTATGATGAAAAAATCACTTATCGCCCTGGCCGTATTGGGTTCATTTGCAGGCGCAGCTTCAGCGGCAAACACTGTGACCTTATGGGGTCGTGTGGACACTGATACCAAAGCATCAAAACAGTAAACACAAATGCTGCTGGCGTTCGCACCACCAATGCAGTCAATAACGGCAAGCTCAAAATGTCTGATGCAGGCGAATCTCGCATCGGCATTAAAGTTAAAGAAGACTTGGGCAATGGCTTGAACGCATTTGTTCGTTTAGAAGGCTCTATGACTTCAGACGTCGGCACCAGCGTCGCGTTCAACCGCGAATCAGTCATCGGTTTGGGCACGAGCTTCGGCGACGTTTACTTCGGTCGCTCAAACTCACCGATGGACAAAGTCAATATCTCAGCCGGCAATCGCTCAGGCGACTTGGCCTCTTCATACGCCGGCTACTCGGGTAACAACCGCTGGAGCAACACAGCATTCTACGCTTACAGCCAAAACGGCTTGAGCATCTATGCAGGCGTGTCAACTAAAGGCGGCCAGTTCAACAACCTCAACGCAACAGAACAACACGCAGGAACTAAACCAGCCTATGGTTTGGCAGTGAAATACGCTGGTAAAATCAATGCAAACATGGGTTACTCAGTGGCCGCCGCTTATCAAGCGCTCAATGACAAAAGCTACGTTACGCCAGTAACTATCGGCGCAGTGTCAAAGGCTGGTGTTAAAAACACATGGTTGGTCAACGGTACATTCACATTCCAGCCTGTCACGGTCGGTCTGTCATACTCAGCAGGTAAATACTACACAGCAGCACCAGCCACGGCCAAGCATGTTAAATACCGCGCCAACGTTACTGCCAACGTCACTGCCAACGACAGTGTTTACGTTGAATACACCGGTGAAAAAGACACGTTCAACAATGCAGGTATTTTGGCTGCAAACACCAAAACACAAACTTGGGGCTTGGGCTACCGCCACAGCTTGAGCAAACGCACATCCGTGTTTTTCAATGCTGGACGCATGACTGCTAAGAAAAGCGACACACCATTCATGGGTGTGACCTCAACAACTAAAGCACGTACAACGTCTTATGACCTTGGTTTGCGTCACACATTCTAATTGCAGCATTATTAGAATTAGTATTAGTATTAGTCACTCATAAAGCCCCACTTCGGTGGGGCTTTATGTTTTAAAGCGCATCAAAACGACGCTTGTGACCGCAATCACGGCACACTTGTCGCTGTGGTGGCGCGGTGTTTTGGTTGTGTTTGCTGTCATTCAACGGCATTTGCGATCTCTGTTGAGCACTTTGTGACACAGCGAGCATTCCAAAAGTTGTTTTTTTACAACATTTTTGCATAAAAAAACAAATCAACCGTTGGTGGTTCTGCCGCAACAAAATCCTGAATAAATTCATTTTAAAACAAAGAGTTACAAGAGTTTTAACAAAATGCATGAAAAAAACACTACTCAAAAAAACAACATCCACAGAAAACAGCCATAGTTTTAAATAGACATCGAAGAGGCGCTTTGTTAAGATTACATCAGCAAGTTTGCAATACTGCAAATGCGCATGGTGAATTTAACATGTAACCGAACACTGGTAAGAATGCTCTTCAACGTGAACGGACTAATTTTTAAGAATGAGGATGACTATGAAAAAATCTCTAATCGCTTTGGCCGTATTGGGCTCTTTCGCAGGTGCAGCAAGCGCAGCAAACACAGTAACTTTGTGGGGCAAAGTTGACACAGCCTATGAAGCAGGTAGCACAAAAACAACAACTGGTGGCGTTATCGGTGGCGTTGCACTTCCAGCAACATCTACTTCAAGTACAAACAAAGTCCGCATGTCTAATGCTGACGAATCACGCATCGGCATTAAAGTCAGCGAAGACTTGGGCAATGGTTTGAGCGCATTCGTCCGTTTGGAAGGCGCTATGACTTCTGACGTGGGCTCTAGTGTTGGTTTCGGTCGTGAAACAGTTATCGGCCTGAAAGGCAACTTCGGTTCAGTATACTTCGGTCGCTCTGTAAACCCAGTAGACAAGATCACCATCGGTGTAGGTAACCGTGCTGGCGATATGGGCGCAACGATTAAAGGCGGCGATCGCTGGAGTAACTCAGCTTTCTACGCTTATGAAAACAATGGCTTGAGCGCGTATGCTGCTGTGTCAACCAAAGGTGGCGCAATCGGTAACTTTCCGAATGAAACTGGTGCTGGTCAAAAAACAGCTTACGGCGTGTCACTGAAATACGCTGGTGAAATCAACAACAAAATGGGCTATTCAGTGGCCGCTGGCTATTCTCGCAATGCAGTAGCAGGCCTGAAAAGTGAATGGTTGGTCAATGGTACGTTCTCTTACAGCCCTGTGACTACTGGTTTGTCTTATTCACAGCATACAGACTATTCTGCACCAGGTAACAGCGACAAGGGTTACAAATACCGTGCTTTTGTAGCTGCTGACGTGACTTCAAATGACAATGTGTATTTACAGTACACTGGTGAAAAAGACACTCATAAAGTAGCAGGTGTAACTGCTATGACAGAAAAAACTTCAACTTGGGGTTTGGGTTACGCTCACAGCTTGAGCAAACGTACTGCTGTATTTGCTGACGTTGGTCGCAGCACTGTCAAAGACAAATTGTACCTTGGCGGCGGTGATTACACTACTGCAAAAACACGCACCACCAGCTACAATATTGGTATGCGTCACTCATTCTAATAGATGCTTTATTAGTAAAAAGCCCCACGAAAGTGGGGCTTTTTTAATGCTTGCACAGAACGGTGCAGCCAGAAAATGGCAAGGGCGGTAAAGCTTGTGTTCAGCTCATACAGGATTGTCCTCATCAAAGAAGCGATACTCCAGTGAGAATGCATCGCGCAGGTGTTCGCCCAAAGCCTGCACGCCATATCGCTCGGTGGCGTGGTGGCCGCAGGCGAGGTAGCCGATGCCGAGTTCGCGCGCTTCGTGGTAGGTGCGCTCGGAGACTTCGCCAGATATGTAGGTGTTCAGCTCAAATGCTGCGGCGTTTGACAAATAGCCTTGCGCGCCGCCTGTGCACCAGCCGATTTTTCCGACGGGTGCGCTCGCGTCGCCGATGATGAGTGGCGCACGTCCTAAAACCAGCTCGACGCGTTGCGCGAGCGCGGCTAAAGTGGTGCAGTCGGATGTGCCGTGCCAGACCAGTGGTTCGCTGGGCAGTTGTCCTTGTGCGGTGAGGCCGAGTTTGAGGCCGAGTTGGGCGTTGTTGCCCAATGTCGGGTGTGCGTCGAGCGGCAGATGGTAAGCGGCCAGACTGATGTCGTGGCGGATGAGCGCGGCGATGCGCTCGTATTTGATACCCGTGATGGGTTCGCTTTCGCCTTTCCAAAAATAACCGTGGTGTACCAGCAACAAATGTGCGCCCCAATCGGCGGCGGCCTCAATCACTTGGCGGCTGGCTGTGACAGCGGTGGCGATTCGCGTTATACTGTCACTGCCCTGTATTTGCAAGCCATTTGGGGCGTAGTCTTTGTAAGCGCTGGGGTTGAGCAGCGCGTCGATTTCATTTAATAATAAAGTACGGTTCATGTTAAAACGTTTCTGGTTAGGGTTGGCGCAGACAATCACGATGCTGGTGTTTGCCTTGTTTATCGTGAAAACACTCAAGCCGCAATGGCTGCCGGTGTCGTGGTCGTCGTTTTTAAGTTTTAATAAATCATCTGCGGCATACGAAGGTAAATCACCGATTCAAACCATCGAGGCGCCGAGTAATGTGGCGGGCTTATCCTACCATGATGCGGTGAAAAATGCACTGCCGTCGGTGGTGCGCATTTACACGATTAACACGGCTGTTGGCCCTGTCAACAACGATGGCTACAACCCTGAGGTGTCGGGCTCTTTGGGCTCTGGCGTGATTATTGATGCCCAAGGCTATATTGTGACCAACAACCACGTTGTTGAAGGTGCGACTGAAATCACGGTTGTGTTCAATGACGGCACGCGCACGCAGGCCAAGCTGATTGGCGCTGACCCTGACACCGATTTGGCGGTGTTGCACGTCACGTCCGCAGAGCCATTAAAGGCCATCACTGTGGGGTATGATGCAAAACTGCAAATCGGTGACGTGGTGCTCGCCATCGGCAATCCGCGCGACATCGGCCAAAGCGTGACCATGGGCATTGTCTCCGCGACCAATCGCTCACACATGGGCATCAGTACTTTTGAAAACTTCATTCAGACCGATGCCGCGATCAATCAAGGCAACTCAGGCGGTGCATTGGTCGATTCAAATGGTTATTTGGTCGGCATCAACACCGCCATCCTCACGGGCAGTAAAGAGCGCGACTCCAACGATGGCATTGGTTTCGCCATCCCTGTCTCGACCGTGACGAAAATCGCCAACAGCCTCATCACCACAGGTGAGGTGGCGCGTGGATTCATCGGCG
>CALMCK010000118.1 GCA_937862845.1 uncultured Burkholderiaceae bacterium
ACTAATAAATCAAGTTATTTTTTATTATATTTGACACAGGATAAAATATATTATTATTATCCTGTGTTACGGTCAAAATATTGTGCGTTTTTAATTTTTGTTGTACAGAAACGCTTGATTGAAGAGTAATAGCTGATATAACGTTGATGTTGTGGGACAAGAAAATAGCCTATCGAATAGACGAGTTAATGGCTCATGAGTGTCATTCCAATGTCTGCGGCGAAATTAATTAAGCACGCCAACCTGCTACTATAATCCACATGCCCAATAACGCAATGCCCATGCCCAGACCATCGTACATAGACAACTCAACGCCATCAACCACGCGCAACCAAACCATAGCCGTCACCACATAAATCCCACCGTAAGCGGCATACACTCGACCGCTGGCCACTGGATGAATGCTAAGCAACCAAACAAAAGCCGCTAAACTCAACGCCGCAGGTATAAGCAACCAAGCTGAGCCATCTCTACGCAGCCACACATACGGCAAATAACAGCCAATGATTTCTGTGATGGCGGTCAAAACGAAAAGTAAGGTGATTTTTATCATGATGAGTGGTGTGCAGATTCAATAAGATGTGCTATTTTAGGCTCTATCAACATAGTTTTAAAAGCATTGACATTCGAGCGACCACTATTACCCAACGGTAGACGTTTAAAAAAATGCCCAATCGGCACCAAACTTAATCTAAATAGCTGCCCAAACACTTCGAACCATTCACGTTGACGCAAAGCCAGTTGCAGCATAGCTATATGAACCTTGCTGTGTTGTAAAAAATCTGTTTGCCCCACGATATGTGCCGCAGATAGGTAATCCCATTGACGCTCTGCCTCATCTGATGATGGCGTTTTAGAATAAGCCAAAAGAGTATTGACGATACGTCGAGTTTCATTGCGCTGTGAAATAGCCTGTTCCATTTAAAACCTCATTTTCTGAATCCGAACCGCATTTAAAATCGCCAACAACGCCACGCCAACATCAGCAAACACCGCCTCCCACATTGTTGCTAAACCACCTGCGCCGAGAATCAGCACAATGGCTTTAACGGCAAATGCCAAGCCGATGTTTTGCCAAACAATGCGTTTGGTGGCGCGACTGACTTTGATTGCGGTGGCGATTTTGCTGGGTTGGTCGGTTTGAATCACCACATCGGCAGTTTCAATCGCTGCATCAGAACCCATACCGCCCATCGCAATGCCTACATCGCTCAAGGCCAAAACAGGCGCATCATTCACACCGTCACCGACAAATGCGACTACTTTACTGACATCTTTTTTGATGGCTTCAACTTTGCTTACTTTGTCTTCGGGTAATAAATCTCCGTAAGCCGTGTCAATGCCGATCACCTGTGCGACTTTTTGTGTGATGCTTGTTTTGTCCCCACTCAACATCACGGTTTGTGTGACGCCATTCTCGTGCATGGCTTTAACAGCAGACTGTGCATCCGACTTAATCTGGTCGGCAATGGTAACGTAACCTGCATAAGTGTCATTAATCGCAACCACTACAATGGTTTCAACAATGCCATCAATAGCAGCATCGTAAGCGACGTTAAACTTACGTAACAATTTGGTATTACCAGCCAGTACAGTCGCGCCATTCACCGTGCCTTTTAAGCCGTGGCCTGAAATTTCTTCGACGTCGGTTGCCGCAAAAATGATGGCTTCGTTGGTAAAATATTGTGCTACCGCTTTGGCAATCGGGTGTGTGGATTTTTGTTCTAATGCAACCAAAGTTTGCATGAATTCGGTTTTATCCATACTGGCGGTGACGACTTCTTGAACCTTAAACACGCCTTCGGTGAGTGTGCCCGTTTTGTCCATCACTACTGTGTTGACATTAGCCATCACATCGAGGTAGTTACCGCCTTTAAATAAAATACCGTTGCGCGATGCAGCGCCAATACCGCCAAAATAACCGAGCGGAATGGATATCACCAATGCGCACGGACAAGAAATGACGAGGAATACCAAGGCGCGATAGAGCCAATCACGGAAAATATAATTTTCCACAAAGAAGTACGGCAAAATCGTCAGCGCGACCGCGAGAAAAAACACAATGGGTGTGTAGATTTTAGCGAATTTGCGGATGAACAATTCCGTCGGAGCTTTGCGTGCGCTGGCATTTTGCACCATATCTAAAATCCGTGCGAGCGATGAGTCTGCAAACTTTTTGGTGACATTCAACTCAATCACTTTATCCAAATTCACCATGCCAGCTAGAACTGTTTCGCCGACTTTGATGTTTTTGGGTGTAGATTCCCCCGTCAGAGCAGAGGTATTGAAGCTGCTGCTCGCACTGATCATTTCGCCATCCAAGGCTGCCTTTTCGCCAACACGAACTTGGATTATCTCACCGATTTCGACCGACTCGGGTGCAACGGTTTCGTAAGCGTTGTTGCGAAACACGTCCACGGTGTTGGGACGCACATCCAGTAATGCTTTGATGTTACCTTTAGCGCGATTAACCGCTGCGCTTTGAAACAATTCACCGACCGCATAAAACAGCATCACCGCCACGCCCTCTGGATACTCACCAATCGCAAATGCACCGAGCGTCGCTGCTGACATCAAAGAGAACTCATTGAAAAAGTCTTTTTTGAGCATTGCCGCCCAAGCCTCTCGCAAGACAGGCAAGCCGACAATCAAATAAGCCACGGTGTACCAAATCGTGCGTGGCATACCTGTAAATAACGCCCATTTAAAATAATGGTCAAATGCCAAACCAAGCAAAAGCATCAGCAAACTGCCAATAGCGGGTAAGTAGGTTTTGAAACTCGACGCATCGCCGTGGTCATCGTCGCTGTGACCTGCACCATGATTGTGCCCATCGTGCTCGTTGTTGGGTGAAATCAATGGTTTGGCTTGTTTGGGGTTGTCGTTACCGCAGCATGAGGCTGACATGGTTTTCTCCTATTTGATTCAAATTTGTTAATAGCCCGATTGGCCACGAAGTGTTACCCCCGATAGTAAGGAGGATTTTAAAAATCAAACAACTCACCCAATAGACTTTTTTTCCGTTTGTGCTTGTAGTAATCCGAGTCTCGCTCGTTGTACTGCGGTGTTCTGACATTACGAGGTTCTTGTGGTTGCGATGATGTGGCACTG
>CALMCK010000119.1 GCA_937862845.1 uncultured Burkholderiaceae bacterium
GCGGGCTCTGGACAGTCTTGTTTGGAAATGTGGGTGCTGCCATGATTGGATTGTTAAATCATAAAACACCACACAAACAATCGGGCTTCACGCTGCTCGAATTATTGATTGCACTGGTTTTGGTTTTGGTCGTTATCATTGGTGTGCAGCGCTTCATGGCGGGTGTGGTGGTGGACCAACAAGACATCGGCACGCGCCAAAATATGGCCAGCGATTCTCGAATTGTGCTGTCCAATATCGCGCGCGATGTGGCGCAAGCAAATTTTTATCCCGTGTCCAATCGAGCCTCTGCGTTCTCTGCCACGCCGACACCGTTGGCCGCATGTACGGGCAGTGGCTCGACGCTGGGCTCATCCACAGCGTGTCAAAATGTCCTCGGCGTTCAGTATGCCGCACCAGCAGGCGCGAAGGACTGCACAGGTTCGGCTGTGCCGTCATCACCTTTGGTGCCTGCGGGTTGGGTGTTGGTGGATAATCGTTATGTGCTGACCACAGACAGCGGTGTGGTGAGCTTGAGTTGTGAAGGCAATGGCAATTCGCCTTGGCAATTGGATTTGTTGGACAATGTGCTCCAGTTCACTGCGACTGCGAGCAACTCAAGCGCGACGTTATCGAACACGTATGTGCCTGTCGGAACGAGGCTGCTGCATTTGTGTGTCTTGACCAAAGTGGCGCAAATCAATGCCGATGCACAGGCAGCGCATTCGGACTGTGCGGGCGCTGCTCTGTCTGAGGTCGCTGGTTGGGTTTTTTATAAAACAGAGCTCGATGTGCTTGTCGAGCCAGCATCTTTTGCGGCGGGGATGTGATGCGGCGAAACCATACCTACTCAAACCAGCAAAACGGCTTCGCGCTCGCAACCGTGCTGATTTTATTGTTGATTTTAGCTGCGGTGGTGGTGGTGTTATTTGATGGTCAAAAATTGAAGGTGATGGAGGCTGAGGCGGTGCTTGACGCTGCTGCCGATGTGCAAGAATCACACAATATGCATCAAGCCTGTGTCAATTCGGTCAAGCCGTTTTTAATCAGCACGCCCGTCGGTGCGCCAAGTGTCACAGTAGCGACATGGTGGCATGGCGGTGCGGTGTCGGCCGCGCCGCTTGATGTCGACGACGCCCGCTGGTCGTCATCGGACGGTTGTGTGGTTGAAGCGTTCGGCTCGGTCGATGGCGTCGCCCAGTGGTTGCCCGTGGTTCGCATCACATCAAAGTTCACCGGCACGTATGGTGTTAAATTAGAGCAAACCGAATGGCGTTTCCCCGTGTGCACGACCACGCCATCGGGCAGTACTTGTGTACAGAGCGATTTTCAAGTGAACATAAAAAACAACGCGGGCATGGTGATGCGCACCGTTCGCCCGACCTTTTTTGGCGGACAGGCCGTTCAAGTCACGCATCGAATGGATTAATATAAAAATGATTTCACCACACACACAAACACAAAGCCAGCCCACTCGCCAACGCGGTTTTACGTTATTAGAAATGTTATTGGTTATCGGTATGATTGGCCTACTAGCAGCGATTGCACTGACTCGGTATCAAGACCACATTGTGGCATCGAACCGCCAAGCCGCTCGCGCAGCGCTTGTATTGGCGCAACAAGACATGGAAAGAGCACATCTACAAAGCGGGACTTATGTCGGTGCAGCGCTGCCTGCAGTGCAACCGAGCGACACTTTTGTATTGAACTTGACTGGTTTGTCCGCAAGCGGCTACACCCTCAATGCCACGCCGAAGGTAGGTCAGACCGATGAATTGTGCGGCACTTTGAGCATCACGCAAAATGGCGCCAAGGGCAAAACGGGGACAGGCACCGCACTCGATTGTTGGGAATGATGTTTTGATGGCCGCATTAAACACGCCAGACCCGCTGCGCTTTTGCATGTGGGTCTCGTTTTATCGGGCAAAATCGGCTACAATACAACAATAATTTGTGCGGTGCACATTCGCACGCATATTGGCACACATCGACTTCAATTAGGGCATCACATGGCAGGCAGCACCTTCGGGCAATTATTCAGCGTCACCAATTTCGGCGAATCACATGGCCCAGCCATCGGCTGCGTCATCGACGGCTGCCCGCCGGGCATGGCTTTGAGTGTCGAAGACATTCAGCCAGACCTTGATCGTCGTCGTCCCGGCACATCGCGTCATGTGACACAGCGCCAAGAAGCCGACCAAGTCGAGATTTTATCGGGTGTATTTGAAGGCAAGACCACGGGCACACCGATTGCACTCTTGATTCGCAATCAAGACCAGCGCAGCAGCGATTATGGCAATATCGCCGTGCAGTTTCGCCCTGGTCACGCAGATTACACCTACTGGCACAAATACGGCATTCGTGATTATCGTGGCGGTGGACGCTCATCGGCACGCACCACCGCCCCGATGGTCGCTGCAGGCGCAGTCGCAAAAAAATGGTTGCGCGAAAAATTCGGCACCGAAATCATGGGTTGTATGACGGCACTGGGCGATGTCGAAATTCCATTTGCAGATTGGCAACACGTCTCTGAAAATGCTTTTTTTGCACCCAATAACGACGTTGTGCCAGAGCTTGAAGAATACATGGACAACCTGCGTCGCGCAGGCGACTCGGTCGGCGCACGGCTGATGGTCGGCGCGACAGGTGTGCCAGTCGGCTTGGGCGCACCGCTGTTTGATAAACTCGATGCCGACATCGCCTACGCCATGATGGGTGTGAATGCTGTCAAAGGCGTCGAGATGGGCGATGGCTTTGATGTCGTCACACAAAAAGGCTCTTACCATGGCGACGCCATGCCGCCGACGGGATTTGAGTCGAACCACGCGGGTGGCGTGCTCGGCGGGATTTCTTCTGGTCAACCGATTGTGGTTCACGTCGCGATTAAGCCGACCTCGAGCATCCGTCTGCCGCGTGAGTCGATGGACATCCACGGCAATGCTGCCACCGTCGAGACCTTTGGTCGTCACGACCCTTGCGTTGGCATTCGCGCCACGCCGATTTTAGAGGCCATGCTCGCACTGGTACTGATTGACCACGCGCTGCTGCACCGCGCACAAAACGGCGATGTGCATGTGGATACGCCTGTTTTGGATTTGGATGCTTGATTTAAAGACTTGACTCGATAAATTTAATTCAATTAAACAACTGTTTGGAGCACCATGAAAACCTTATTTGACAAACTCTGGGACATGCACGTTATTCGCACAGACGATGACGGCACATCGCTCATTTACATCGACCGTCAACTTCTTCACGAAGTCACCAGCCCTCAAGCTTTCGAAGGCCTGCGCCTCGCATCGCGTCCCGTTTGGCGTTTGAATGCCAATCTCGCCGTGTGCGACCACAATGTGCCGACCACCGACCGCACGCTCGGCAATGCGGGCATTGTTGACCCAGTATCGCGTTTGCAGGTTGAGACGCTTGATGCGAACTGCGATGAATACGGCATCACCGAATTTAAAATCAAAGACGTGCGCCAAGGCATTGTCCACGTCATCGGGCCAGAGCAGGGCGCGACATTGCCAGGTATGACGATTGTCTGCGGTGACTCACACACCTCGACGCATGGCGCAATGGGTGCATTGGCATTTGGCATTGGCACATCTGAGGTTGAGCACGCATTGGCGACCCAGACTTTGATGATGAAAAAAGCAAAAAATTTATTGGTGCAGGTCGATGGTGTATTGCCGACAGGTTGCACGGCCAAAGACATTGTCCTCGCGGTGATTGGCGAAATCGGCACGGCGGGCGGCACGGGTTACACGATTGAGTTCGCAGGTTCGGCCATCCGCGCGCTCTCGATGGAAGGGCGCATGACGATTTGCAACATGGCGATTGAGGCGGGCGCACGCGCTGGCTTGGTCGCGGTCGATGATGTCACGATTAATTACATGCGCAACCGTCCATTTGGGCCGCAAGGCGCAGAGTTTGAAATGGCGGAGAAATTTTGGCGCACATTGCACACCGATGCAGGCGCACAATTTGACAGTGTGGTTAAATTGCAAGCTGAAAGCATCAAACCTCAAGTCACATGGGGCACGTCGCCCGAAATGGTCGTCTCGATTGACGCGAATGTGCCCGAACAAGAGAAAGAAAAAGACGCCGTCAAACGCGATGCGATTGAACGTGCCTTGGCCTACATGGGCTTGCAGCCGCGCACACCGATG
>CALMCK010000120.1 GCA_937862845.1 uncultured Burkholderiaceae bacterium
CCGAGTAGCCCGCATCCCAATCAATCTCGTCCTCGATGTGTAAGCCCAAACAATGCACGGCCGCATAGACCGCCTCATCATAGGCGCTCGACATCCCGTGGCCATAGTAAAGATGCGCGTTGATTAAATGGTGTTCGGCCTCGTCGACCACGGCTTCAAAGGTTTTCATGGGGTGTCCTTTTTTATTGTTGTGGAAACAGTGTGTTTGGCAATCTGACGCACGTCACATCATGCCACTAAAATCGCTAAAACCCGCGCATAAATCCCCGCCAGAGGCGCCATGCTCGCCACTTCAACCCGCTCATCGATTTGGTGAATGCTTTTCGAGACAGGGCCGAACTCAACCACCTGCGGACAAATCGTCGCGATGAATCGACCATCCGACGTGCCCCCCGTGGTTGAAAGCTCAGGCGTCACACCGACTTCGGCAACGACGGCGGTGCTTATCGCATCGGACAAACTGCCCGCCTCGGTGAGAAATGGCTGACCGCCGATGACCCATGTTAAATCGTATTCCAAACCGTGTCGATTTAAAATGTCAACGACACGCGTTTGCAAACCATCCGACGTGCTCGCGGTCGAGAAGCGAAAATTAAAATCCACCACAACCGCACCCGGAATAATGTTTGACGCGCCTGTACCGCCGTGGATGTTTGACACCTGCCACGAAGTCGGTTGAAAGTAATCATTGCCCTCATCCCACACCGTCGCCGCCAGCTCAGTGAGCGCGGGCGCGAACTGGTGAATCGGATTGCGCGCACGATGCGGATAAGCGATGTGGCCTTGAATCCCTTTGACCGTCAGCTTGCCGCTCATCGTGCCGCGTCGGCCGTTTTTCATCATGTCGCCAAACACCTCATTGCTGGTCGGCTCACCGACGATGCAGTAATCCAAAATCTCGCCGCGCGCCTTGAGCAACTCCACCACTTTAATCGTGCCATCGTGCGCGGGGCCTTCCTCATCACTGGTGATCAACAAAGCAATGCTGTGCGTCGGGTTCGGTGTGCTTTCTAAAAACGCCTCAATCGACGTGACAAACGCCGCAATCGACGTCTTCATATCAGCTGCACCGCGCCCATACAAATAGCCATCTTTAATCGTCGGCGTAAACGGCTCACTGCTCCACTGCTCGACGGGCCCGGTCGGCACCACATCGGTGTGGCCTGCAAACACAAAAGTCTTCGCGCGCTCAACGCCCGCGCCACTGCCGCGTCGCATCGCCCACAGGTTGGTCACGCGAAAATCATCGGGGCCGCTGACGAGGGTTTCGCAATCAAAGCCCAAAGGCTCAAGGCGTTTAATTAATAAATCTTGGCACGTCTCGTCGTTCGGTGTGACAGAGGCTAAGCGGAGTAGGTCGCAGGTGAGGTCAAATGTAGGTGTGGTCATAAGGTCTTTACAGTTAAGTCATTTTTTTAAAAATAGAAGCCAAAGCCGCGTCATCATGCCCGACCAAAATCCCTTTGTCCGACACGACCACGGGGCGTTTGATGACGGAGGTGTGTTGCATCATCAGCTCAATCGCGGTGGTGGGTGCGTCGGCGAGGGCTTGCAGTTCGGGTGTGAGACCGCGCCATGTGGTGCCTTTTTTGTTGATCAATGTGGCGAGCGGCACGGCAGTGAGCCAGTGTTTGAGCGTGTCGGCGTCGATGCCGAGTTTTTTAAAGTCGTGAAAGGTGTAGTCAATGTCGTGCGCCGCGAGCCAGTCGCGGGTTTTTTTGACAGAGTTGCAGTTGGGGATGCCGTGGACGGTTGTCATGGTTGTTGTTCCGTTTTTGTCATTATTTATAGCAATCAGTAGGGCGGCTTGCCCTCAAGCCGCCGTCTTCGCAAACCCGTGCTTTTGTTGGCAACGACGGTCGTTGTATTGAGACACAGCTTTGTCCAATGACATCGGTATGCGGGCATGGCGGCTTGAGGGCAAGCCGCCCTACGTGAAGTTTGATGCGCCATTGTAAACAAAAACCGCCGTGACGGGCGCGGCGGTTTTGATTTTTGTGCGGTGGGTTATACGCCGCGCAGCAGCTCATTGATGCTGGTTTTGCTGCGGGTTTGTGCATCGACTTTTTTGACGATGACGGCGCAGTAGAGGCTGTATGAGCCGTCTTTGCTGGGCAGATTACCAGAGACGACGACTGAGCCTGCGGGGATGCGGCCGTAGGTGATTTCGCCTGTTTCACGGTCGAGGATTTTGGTGGACTGGCCGATGTAGACGCCCATGGAGATGACGGCGTTGTCCTCGACGATGACGCCTTCGACGACTTCGGAGCGCGCGCCGATGAAGCAGTTGTCGCCGATGATGGTGGGGTTCGCTTGCATGGGTTCGAGTACGCCGCCGATGCCGACGCCGCCTGAGAGGTGGACGTTTTTGCCGATTTGGGCGCATGAGCCGACGGTGGCCCATGTGTCAATCATCGCGCCTTCGTCGACATAGGCGCCGATGTTGACATACGATGGCATGAGGACGACGTTTTTAGCGATGTATGAGCCGCGGCGCACCATGGCGTTTGGCACGACGCGAAAGCCACCTGCGGCGAAGTCGGCTTCGGTGTAATTTGCAAATTTAGAGGGAACTTTATCGTAGAACTGGGTGTAGCCACCCGCGCCCATGACCACGTTTTCTTCGAGTCGGAATGACAGCAGCACGGCTTTTTTGACCCATTGATTCACCGTCCAGTCGCCCGCTGTGCCTGGGGTTTTTTCTGCCACGCGCAATGAGCCGTTGTCCAACTGGGCAATCACACTTGCCACAGCGTCACGCACGTCGGCGGGCGCGTTTTTAGGGTTGAATTCGGCGCGTTGCTCCCATGCGGCGTCGATGAATTGTTCGAGTTGGCTCATGATGTGTCCTCAGTGTTTGTTGGTGAAAATCGGGTGAAAAACAACCGTCATTATAAACAGTTCAGGCGCGCCTGTGACAACGAATGTCTCGGCGTGTCAGTGGGCGCAGATGCTTTGCTTGGGGCTGTGTGCTACACTGCTGTGCCGTGGTGTGGCGCGCCGCATGCGCCTGCTTGCCGCAGTGCGACGATGACAATAAAAAATGATTTTAAACAATGGCTTTCAAAAAAAGGTTGAGGATTAACGCCTCAAATAATCAATGAATCAACACAGAACACTGGCCACGACTGCTTTGCTTGCAGTGGTGCTTTTTTGGGGTTTGAGCTGGGTGGCGTATCGTGAGCTCTATCTCGACGGCATGAGCGGCATGAGCGTGAGCCTCGCGATGACTACGGTTGCGGTGCTTTGTTCAGGGGTGTTTTCTTTTAAACTGATTGCTCGTCGTGCCTGGCGCGGCACGCCACGGTATTTGATTGCGCTGATTATGCTGGCGTCTGCTTTCTCAAATGTCGGTTTTGTGTGGGGCATGGTGCATGGCGAGGTCATGCGTGTGATGCTGCTGTTTTACCTCATGCCCGTCTGGTCGGCCTTGCTCGCGCCCTTGGTTTTGAAG
>CALMCK010000121.1 GCA_937862845.1 uncultured Burkholderiaceae bacterium
CGGTACATCCAATGTGTTTAGATGAGAAAAAAGGCTTTTCATTTTGGCAAAAAACTCACCGGGCAGCCGCTCAATTTTCAACCCTAAAAAATCTTTAATTTGCGATAAAAAAATCACCACCGCAATGCCATTGGTAAAACCAATGATGACCGCAACGGGAATGAATTTAATCAGTGCACCCATGCGCAAAAATCCCATTGTCCATAAAATCATGCCTGACATCAAAGTGGCCATGAGTAAACCGCCGACGCCGTATTTTTCGACAATCCCGTAGACAATCACAATAAACGCACCTGCTGGCCCGCCGATCTGCACGCGTGATCCACTGAACAATGAAATCAAAAACCCCGCGATAATCGCCGTAAAAATCCCCGACTCAGGCTTAAGCCCAGACGCGATGGCAAACGCCATCGCCAATGGCAGCGCCACCACGCTCACGGTCAAACCCGCGCCGAGGTCCTTGATAAAGCGCTCGGTGCTGTAGCTGCGCATGAGCTCATAGACTTTTGGGTTAAAGCGTGTGACGATTTTCATCATCATTCCTTGGTTTTGGTTGGCTAAAGAATGGATTATAGCTTTTGACGTTGACCCGTTTGGATTTTTTAAGTGGGCGTTATCAACTTGTGCGTTGTTGTGTTTTTTTGTCGCGATAATGCAACACAACAGAGACGAAATGGCATTATGAGACTTAAATCAATAAATAGCCCAGTAAATCAAAGCGCGACGGCTTTGAGCATGCCTTTTTCAAGTAAAATACTGCTTTGCACAAAATACCAGACACCCCATTCATGATACAGCTCCAAAACGTCCATTTTTCCTACCCCCACAGCGCGCCTATCGTCAATGATGTGAGCCTGTCGGTGAGCCGTGGGCAGGTGGTGGCGGTGATGGGGCCGTCGGGTTGTGGTAAAACGACGTTGCTGCGTTTGGCGGCGGGTTTGCTGTCGCCATCGCAGGGGCAGGCACGGTTGTTTGGTGCGGCCATACCGTATGATGATGCGCGGGCTTTGCGTGAGATGCGCAAAAAAATGGGCATGCTGTTTCAGTTCGGCGCTTTGTTTACGGACATGTCGGTGTATGACAATGTGGCGTTCCCGTTGCGTGAAAACACGCGCATGACGCCGAGCGAAATCGATGCGGTGGTGCTAAAGAATCTCTCGGCGGTGGGCTTGGATGATGTCTCGGCGAAAATGCCGAGTGAGATTTCAGGTGGCATGGCGCGGCGCGTGGCGTTGGCGCGTGCGATTGTGCAGAGTCCGTCGGTGATGTTGTTTGATGAGCCGTTCACGGGCTTGGATCCGATTGCGATGGATGCGATTGCGCGTTTGATTCGCGAGCAGACCGATGCGCTCGATGCAGCGTCGGTCATTGTCTCGCACGATGTGCAGGAGACTTTTGCGATTGCGGATTATGTGTATGTGATGCATCAGGCGCGGATTTTGGCCGAGGGCACGCCGAGTGAGTTGTTGGCCAGTGACGATGCGTTTATCCGTCGTTTTGTCCACGGACGTTCGGGGGTGGCGGCATGAGTGTGGTGAATTTTTTAGCCCATATCGGCGCGGGTGTGCGTGAGCGCACGGCGAGTTTCGGGCATGCAATACGTACATTGGCGGTGATGTTGGCCAATGTGTCGGTCTGGGCGACGCGCACACGACTGGTGGTGCAGCAGATACATTTTTTGGGCAATTATTCATTGGTCATCATGGTGGTGTCTGCGGCGTTCATTGGCGCGGTGCTGGGTTTGCAGGGTTACTATGCGCTGTCGCGGTTTGGTGCGGCGCAGGCGGTCGGCCTGATGGTGGCGCTCTCGCTGGTGCGTGAGCTGGCACCTGTGGTGGTGGCGATTTTATTCGCGGGCCGTGCGGGCACGGCCATCACGGCTGAGATTGGTTTGATGAAGGCGGGTGAGCAACTCGCGGCGATGGAGATGATGGGCGTTGACCCGATGAATCGCGTGTTTGCGCCGCGGTTTTGGGCAGGTGGTTTTGTGACGCCATTGTTGACGGCGCTGTTCGCTTTGGTCGGTGTGTATGGCGGTTATGCGGTCTCAGTGCTGTGGCTCGGGGTCGATGATGCGGCGTATTGGTCGTTGATGAACAGTGGCGTGGATGTGTCGAGTGACATCATGCAAGGTTTGCTCAAAAGCGTGGTGTTTGGGTTGGCGGTGAGTTTTATTGCGGTGTATGAGGGTGCGATGGCGCATCCGACACCCGAAGGCGTGGCGCAAGCGACCACGCGCACGGTGGTGAAGTCGGCGTTGTTGGTTTTGGCACTGGACTTTGTGTTGACCGCTGTGATGTTCAGTTAAAAAGAGGTGTGAGAATGATGCAACAGAAAAAAATTGATGTTTGGGTGGGCTTATTTGTCCTGCTGGGCGCAGCGGCGCTGGTGGCGTTGGTCTTACGCGTCGGCGGCAAGGGCGGCTTTAGCGGTGGCGATACGTATGAGCTGCGGGCGAATGTCGCAGAAATCGGCAGCCTGAAGGTGCGCTCGCCGGTGAAGCTCGCAGGTGTGACGGTGGGCCGTGTTGAGAAAGTCGTTTTGAATAATATCGATGGCGTGTATAAAGCCGAGGTGACCATGTCTGTGGCGAAAACCGTCCAGTTGCCGCGCGACACGCGATTGGCGGTGGACACGTCGGGCTTGATTGGTGAGCAGTATGTGCATTTGACGCAGGGCTTTGATTCAGAGATGTTGGCCACAGGCGATGTCATTGTTGACACGCAAGAGGCGATGGGGCTGGAAGACTTGGTGCGCACATTTATCTCAAATAAAACCGATGAAGCGGCCGCATCGGCCAACACAAACACCCCTGAATAAAAAGAAGTAAAATAAGTATAAATTGTGTGCGCCGCGCGCAGTTTGTCTCAATGCATTAAGGAGAACGGCATGAACACCACCCAACCATCCTCGAGTTTTCGAGCCCTGCGCGCACTGCTGACGCTCACCGCTTTATTGGCCTCTGTGTGGTTCAACGTGGTTGGCGCACAAACGGTCGGTCCCGTCGCTACACAAAATGAGCAGAATGCTGTCGCGACAGAAATGCTGGAAGTCGGTGCGCCGATTGCCGTGGATCGATTTGAGAAGTTCAACCGTGGTTCATATAAATTCAACGACACACTCGACAAATACGCGCTCGCACCGGCCTCGCGTGGCTATGCGGCAGTGATGCCGAATCCTGCCGAGAAATGCGTGAGCAACTTTTTCTATAATTTAACCGTGCCCTACACCGCAGTGAACAACGTTTTGCAAGGTAAATTTAAAGCGGCGGGGCAGGATATTTGCCGATTTGTCATCAACAGCACGGTGGGTTTGGGCGGGTGTTTTGATGTGGCCAGTCGCATGGGGATTCCTCGCCACAAAGAAGATTTCGGCCAAACGCTCGGTAAATGGGGTGTGGGCTCGGGTCCTTATGTCATGTTGCCGCTGCTCGGGCCATCGACGGTGCGCGATGTGTTGGCCAAGCCTGTGGACTTCATTGCCGACCCGATTGGTTATGTCAAAATCATCAAGCTAAAAAATGCCTTGCGCGCTGTGCGCATCATCGATTCGCGCGTGCAGTTGACAAGCGCCATGGCTTTGGTTGACGAAGTGGCGATTGATCGCTATGCATTCGTGCGCGATGCGTGGCTGCAAAAGCGCGAAGCCGAAGTGCGCGACGAAGATGAAATGGGTGCGGATGATTTCACACCGAGCACCATTTCTCTGGGGGTTCAGCCGAATGAATCCGAAGTGGAAATTTATGCGCCCGCCATCTCTGCGCAGCGTGTCGCCGAGCAAGCCGCCGTTGGTGATGTTGAGCCAAACATGGTGCCAGCCGATGCACCTGCCGATGCGCTCACTGAAGCGGTGAGCGTTGACGATGCGGCATTGACACTGCTGCTCGCCGCTTAACACTGAGCGAGCGACCGTCAACCAATTGACCCCATCGCTCATTGAGTATGTGCTGGCGGATTCTCGGGTCGCGCCAATTAAAATATTTATCAAAATTAAATCAACCAATAGGAAAATGAAATGTTATTTTTTAAACGTATCTTGGTCGCCATGTGTGTGCTCGGTTTCGGCATCAGCAGTGCCGCACAAGCAGAAACCGCCGAGCAACTCATTCGCCGTTTGAGCGCCACCGTCGAGTCAGCCGCTAAAACCGACACAGGCCTGAAAAATGGCAACCCTGCACGGGTTTTGTCATTCGTCGATGCAAACATCATGCCGTATGTCGATTTTCGCGGCATGGTGAAATCAGTGGTGGGTCCATCGTGGGACAAAGCGACAGCGGCCGAGCAAAATGAGTTGGTCAATGAGTCGCGCCGTTACTTGGCCAGCACCTACGCCAGCTCACTGAAAGGCGCGAACATCAGCAGCATCGACGTCGCACCGACCAGCGGTAACGAAGTGCGCACGCGCATCAATCGCTCGGGCGCCAGCGCGATTAACGTCACCTATCGTTTGCGCAACAGTGGCGGCTGGAAAGTCTACGATGTCGGCGTACAGGGCGTTTGGTTGGTCAATACTTTTCGCTCGCAGTTTAAGCCGATTGCCGACAAGTCGGGTGTGGCAGGTTTGACCGCACACCTTAAAGCCCGCAAATAAACCGCGCATGCACAAACACAAACCCGCTTCGGCGGGTTTTTTTGTGCGCCGATTTCAGACGGCAGGAGATTTCGCCGCAGAAATTTTGAGTGGTTTCAGCGTATAATGCCTCCATTAAACATCAAAGGAATGCGCATGAATGCGGCCATCGAAGTATGCCAAGTCATCAAACAATATAAAAACCTGACCGCCTTGAATGACGTGAGCTTCACCGTCAATCAAGGCGAGTTTTTTGGCCTGCTCGGCCCGAATGGTGCGGGCAAAACCACATTGATTAGCACCATGTCAGGTTTGGCGCGAGCGACATCGGGCACGATTAAAATCATGGGGCTGGACACGCAAAAAGACTATCAGGCCGCGCGCAAAAAACTCGGCGTTGTGCCGCAGGAGTTGGCCTTCGATCCGTTTTTCACCGTGCGCGAAACTTTGAATTTGCAGTCAGGTTATTTTGGCATACGCAACAACAAAGCTTGGGTAGACGAGCTGCTCGAAAACCTCGGCCTGACTGATAAAGCCAATACAAATATGCGACAACTCTCGGGCGGCATGAAGCGGCGCGTGCTGGTGGCGCAAGCATTGGTGCATCGCCCACCTGTGATTATTTTGGACGAGCCGACGGCGGGTGTGGATGTCGAGTTGCGTCAGACTTTGTGGCAATTTATTTCGCGCTTGCATACCGAGGGACACACGATTGTGTTGACGACGCATTATTTAGAAGAAGCGGAGCAGCTGTGTGAGCGCATCGCCATGTTGAAACAAGGCAAGCTGGTCGCGCTGGAGCGCACCAGTCATTTGTTGCAACAACTCTCGGGCGTCAAGTTGGCAGTGAAACTGCGCAACAGCATTTCACCCGCAGCACTGCCCGACCATGTGCGTTGCACCATGATTCAGGCAAATGATGCGCCAGAAAACGCCGGAAACCATAAGTTCAATTTCACACTGGAAAATGCGGCGCAGGTCGAGCCAGTGCTCACTGCGTTGCGCGTCGCGGGTGGCGAGTTGGAGGATGTGTCGGTGTCGCAGGCCGATTTAGAGGAGGTGTTTGTGCGAATGATGGGCTCAACGCTCGGGGGTGCCGCATGACAGGCGCATGGACTTTATTTAAAAAAGAAACCCGCAGATTTTGGAAGGTCGGTTTTCAAACCGTCGCCGCCCCTGTGATCACAGCACTGCTGTACTTAATGATTTTCGGACATGTGCTGCAAGACCACGCGGTCGAAGGCTATGGCAAACTCAACTATGTCAGCTTTCTCGTGCCCGGTTTGGTCATGATGAGCGTGTTGCAAAACGCTTTCGCCAACTCATCATCGTCATTGATACAGTCAAAAATCATGGGCAGTTTGGTGTTCGTCTTGCTCACGCCATTGACCGCATTGGAGATTTTCATCGCCTACATCGGCGCGGCGATTGTCCGTGGCGTGGTGGTTGGTTTGGGCGTGTTGGCGGTCACGCTGGGCTTTGTGGAGGTCGGTGTGGCGCATGCTGTGTGGATGCTGGTGTTTTTATTGCTCGGTGCTGCAT
>CALMCK010000122.1 GCA_937862845.1 uncultured Burkholderiaceae bacterium
AGATTCGGCGCATTCACATCTATCGCCAAACGCTTGCCCACATCGCTGGACACGCCCAGTCCGCCATTGGCAAAGAAATGATTCTCACCGATTCGCACATCCAGCACGCGCGCGACCAGTGTGTCGGGTGCCGCATAGCTGACATCGACTTTGCCCGAAGCAGGCACGCCCGCCCAAGTGCTGTCGGCCAATTCGCCTTTCACATCCAGCTTCACTTCTGGCGTCGATACGCCGCTGATGTCAAACGCACCTTGCAACTGACTGCTCGGAAAATCACCGAGCGAGGCCAAGTTGAATTTAAGCAACTGTGCTTTGAACTTAAACGGCAAGCCTTCTGTGTAAGCCAACTCGCCCTGTGTCTCGATGGCCGCGTCTGGCACGTCCGCCATGTGGCTGCTCACGCGGCCTTGCTTGACTTGCACGCGCTCATTGTTGATGTTGACATCGGCGAACAATTGCAAGTCGCTCTGTGCCAAAGTCGCCACCACGTCTTGCTCACCGTGCGCGATTTTAAGACTCAAAGGTCCCGTCAATCGTGTGCCGAGCAGTTTTGGGTGCACGGTTTTTAAATCAAAACCCGCCACGTCAAATTTAAAATCACCAATTTTATTTTGCCAAATGCCTTCGCCAGTGATGGCACCCGCATTGGGCAACTCGATGGAGATATCGCTCAGCTTTTGCACATCCGCCGTGAGCGCGAAACTGCCCGATCCCTGCAATACTGGCAATGAAAAATCAGACAACGGTGCGGGCGCATGGTTCACCACCTGCCATGAGCCAGTCACAGCGTCGCGTTTTTTTTCATCAGCGGACATCACGCTTTGAGGCATCGCATCGACATTGACATCCAAATCGGCTTTGAGCAGTTTGTCCCAAAAAGCATAAGGATTTAAATGGCTCAAGCGCAAATGACCTTGGTGAATGTAATAGTGATCCAGCAACTGCACCGTCATGTCGCCATCACCCGTCAAAGGACGCTCGGCCGCGCCACCCTCTGCAATCAACTTTAGATTCAAGCGATACAAATCACCGCTGGCGTTGAGTTTGAGGTGGTAGTCATTGTTTTCAAACGCTGAAACCGCGGTGACATCAGCTTTGAGTTTAAAGGGGCGCATGCCATCCACGTCTGCCACACCACTAAAATGGGCGCTGCCTTGCGTTAAATTGGTCAAGTTGATGGTGTGGTTGCGCTTGTCTGTTTTCACCGCGCCATCTATCGCGGTCATGGTGGTTTTGGACAAACCGCTGATAATATTCAGCGTGCCGACCTGCACGCGTTGGGCTTCGATGGCAAAGGGCATGAGCACTTGTTCAATCGGCGAATCGTCGCCCGAAGCAATGGTGGTCACTGTGACTTCATCGGCGTTGATGTTGGCGACATGCCATTTGAGCGGGATGTAGTCCCACGACCATTGACCAGAAACATTGGTCAGCTTGACTTTGGTACGGGGCAAGTCGATGGCGATGAGCGACGCTGCGCCGCCATGCGCGAGCGAGCCATTGCTCCAATCGGCTTTGATGTGATTGAAACTCAAAACCTGTGTGGCGCGCAGCAACAGCTTCGTGCCCCACTCGCTCTGCGCCAACGACAGCGCGGCGAGTAACAAGACAACGGGCAAAATCAGCACGGTCAATAACAGACGTCGCAACCAACTTCGTTTGGCTGGTGCACGAAGCGGCGACGTTGTACTGCTCGTGTCGTCAGCGTCGGCGGTTTCGTTGGCTTTGTCTGCGGCAGGCATCGCCTTCGCTTTAGTCGATGATGAGCGCAGCGCGGACCAGCGCTGTTGCAAGCGATTCATCCAAGCGCGCATCAAAATAAAACCCCGACAGAAATGTGTGGTGAGATTTTTCGCCGAGGATAGCCATACGCCAAGTCAAAATGAATCGGCCCGACTGGACTGCGCCAGCGCACACCTGCGCCCACACCGTGTTTGATGTTGGCCGTGCCAAATGAGTTGGCCGCTGTACCGACGTCATAAAACACCGCCGCACCCCATGATTTATTAAACCAATGCGTGTATTCGGCCGAGGCCGTCGCCAAGTATTTCGCCGCAATCGTCGTGCCCGCCACCGTCGTCGTGTCGCCAATCGACTGATAGGTGTAGCCACGCACCGAGCTGCTGCCACCCGCGTAAAACAGCAGAGGCTCAGGAATGGCCAATGATGAATTGCTGCTCAACACCGCACCGGCCTCTGCGCGCAGCACGAGCGAATCGTCTTTTTTAAATGGAATAAAATAACGGAATCGACCGTAGGCGCGCACAAAGCTCGCACTCGAAGCCAAGCCTTTTGCCGCCGCACCCAAAGACGCCTCAATGGCATAACCTTTGCGCGGGAAAGACTGATCGTCCACTTTGTTTTTTGCCCACACCACACCCGCAAACAATGCGGTTCGTTTGGTTAAATTATTCGGCACGCCCCAGCGATTGTAATAATAATCGACATCATACGAAATCGAGGTGTGCTCAAGCGTACGCGTGCGGTGCAGGCCGATGATGTTGGTGTCGCTGTGGTAATCATCCAATCGGTCTTGAGTGGTTTTACCCACCACACTCCACTGATAGTGTTTGGCATTTTGAGGTGTGGTGAGCCCGACTCGGCCTTCGCGGTATTTTTGTTGCCAGTCGTATTTGGTGTCCAGTATCCAGCCTTTGTTGAACACATTGAAATGGTTGTACTGCACATTCGCACCCGCGCCCAAATCTGTGCCATATCCCACCAAGCCTTTGAAACTCTGGACAGGCAGCTCAACCACCTGCACTTTAATGGGCGCAAGCATCGCGTCATCGGCATTTTTACCCACATCGACATCGACCAGCACACTGGAGAAATACGGCAAATCCTGTAAACGCTTTTGATAATCCAAAAGCTTGGTGCGGTTGTATGCCTCACCCACTTCAATCACATTGACATTGTTCACCACGCTGGCAGGATAACGGCGCAAGCCATATATCACTGGATCGCCGAGGGTGTAATACGGTCCTGAATCGAGCACTGCGGTGAGCTTGGCGCTTTTTTTCTCAGGCTCAATCAGCGCTTGCTTGCTGGTGAACACCGCGCCCGCATACGCATCGGCACGAATCTTTCGTTCAAGCAAAGTCTTCGCCAAGCTCCACTCATCCTGCGTGAACGGCTCGTCCTCTTGCAAAGACCAGTCAAATTCAAGTTCAGAAGCACGTTTGGGGTCTTGCTGATTGATGATGCCATCGATTTTTAGCGTCGCGCTTTTGACATAGGTGCGCTCGCCCAACTCGACTTTCACCGTTAAATCAGGTTTGTCGCTCAGCACCGCGTTATTGGTCAAATCAATGGCTTTGCCATGATCAAATACAGAAGTGCGCGGGTCAAAATACCCCTGTGTGGCCAACAAGCTCGCCACTTGCTCGGGGGTTTGGTCAATCAAATGCTCTAAATACTCATCGCGAATGTCATCACGCCCTTTGTAGCGAACGATGTCCAGATAGGTGCTGAGCAACTCTTTGACTTCATTGGGCGCATCGATGCTGATTTTATAATTGTCCGCACAGGCTTGCCCCGAATACGCCGCCGTCAAAAACACACACGCCATCGCATAACGGCGCGTGTGGTGAGACCAACGAGTTTTACAGCGTTTAAATAACATGTCATCCCATACGACAAAAGAGCAATCGGCCGCCTTTTTACTGTGTTTTCAAGTAAAATGACACCCGCAGCGGCCAAAGTTGCAGATTCAATCTATAGCCGCTATTGTAAACAATTCTATGGATTTAATCCGCCTTTGGAGCAATAAAAATGGCCCGCTACGAATCAGACATCACCTTGTTTTTAAAACAGCTCAAAAAAGACCAACCTGAATTGGAATCAGGTCAACTCGCAGGCCGCGATCGTCTGTGGGACAAAGCCCAAGACTTGCGCTTGCAACGTGAATTCGACGACGCACAAGTCGCACAAAAAGCCTACGTGTACAATTAATTAAATGAGCACAGGTTTACCCACACAGCCATCCACGGTCGAAAAAGAATCCGTGAATGCCGCACTGAACACCACCCTAGAGGACAGCACGCCCGACGTGATTGACGGCATGGCGTTCGCACGGCTGTATGGTGAACCACTGTTTAACTTACCGCAAGACCTCTACATCCCGCCCAATGCCTTGGAAGTTTTTCTCGAAACTTTTGAAGGCCCGCTGGACTTACTGCTCTACTTGATTCGCAAACAAAACTTCAACGTCCTCGACATTCCGATGGCGCAAGTCACCACGCAATACCTCGTCTACGTCGAACAAATTCGCAAAAAAAACCTCGAGCTCGCCTCCGAATACCTGCTCATGGCCGCCATGCTGATTGAAATCAAATCACGCATGCTGCTGCCCGTCAAAAAATCAGACACAGGTGAAGAAGTTGACGATCCGCGCGCCGAGCTCGTGCGCCGACTGCTCGAATACGAGCAAATCAAACTCGCCGCCCACGGCCTGACCGAGCTGCCCGTCGCGGGACGTGACTGGCAATACGCGCTCGCCGACATCAATACCGAAGTCGAAAAACCACTGCCGAACGTCAATGCAGACGACCTTAAAAACGCATGGCTCGACATTCTCAAACGCGCCAAACTCAATCAGCACCACAAAATCAGCAGAGAGTCGCTGTCGGTTCGTGAATTCATGACCAGCATTCTGCGCCAACTGCAGCACAAACAATTCATGGAGTTCAGCGAACTGTTCGAAGACTTGATTCGCAACGAGCAACCCCGCTCCATTCTCGTCGTGAACTTCATCGCCATGCTCGAGCTCTCGCGCGAATCCTTACTCGAGCTCACACAGGCCGAACCCTACGCACCTATTTAC
>CALMCK010000123.1 GCA_937862845.1 uncultured Burkholderiaceae bacterium
CCGGCACTGTCCCACTTGTGGTTTTGGCGGTCGAGAATTTATCCGCCAGCTTGCCTCCGATAATCGTGCCCACACACATGCAAGCACCCGCAAGCGACATCATATAAGGCACGCTGGTCGCATTAAAACGCGTCACTTCGGTCAGCAGTGGCGCGATGTAGCTGATCCAACAAAAGCACCCACCCGTACCGATTGCGGTGGCGAACATGATGAGCCACGCCTCACGGGTTTTAAAAAAGCCCAACTGCGTGCGCAGACTGTGCGCATTGTCTTTTTCCAAAACGGGCATCCACACGCGCAAAAACAACCACGTCAACAAACCCGCTATGGCCACCAAAACAAAAGCATAGCGCCATGACAGGGTGTGTCCCAGATACGTGCCCAGCGGCACACCGAGAAGATTGGCCACGGTCAAGCCTAAAAACATCATGGAAACCGCTTGTGCTTCTTTGCCTTTATCGGCCAGTCGTGCTGCGACCACCGCACCGACGCCAAAAAATGCGCCATGCGGCAAACCAGATAAAAACCTGAACACAAACAAACTCTCATAACTCGGCGCAAACACACACAAGCCATTGAACACCGTGAACATCAGCATCAATGCCATCAGGATTTTTTTGGGTGCGAACTTATTCGCCAGCATCACCAACGACGGCGCACCGACCACCACGCCAAGCGCGTAAGCCGAAATCAAATGTCCCGCTTGTGGAATGCTGATGCCAAGGCTTAAAGCGATGTCGGGCAAAATGCCCATCATGACAAACTCGGTGGTGCCAATGCCAAAGCCGCCAAGAAGAAGGGCAAAAAGAGGTTTTTTCATGGGTGTTTTCAGTGAGGGTTTATTTGTTGCGTGACACAACAAATCGAATGTTGAAGTTTAGCACGACTGATGGACTGGGAGACGCACTGTTTCAGTGAGGAGGTACAATGGATTTCTCCTGATATTGAAGCGATTTATAGGTCATATTGTTCTTTGTTCATTTGCGTGCTAAAAGCATTGGATTAAATGGAAAAGACTCATTAAAATAGCCACGACCATTGACCGATTCGGCATCGATAACGCCAGTCGCCCAAAAAAACACAGGAGTTTTGAATGCCTCGCCCGATTATTGCCAAAATACACCCAGCTGCCATTGCCCACAACATTCGTGTTGCTCAAAAAACATCGGGCGCCAAAGCATGGGCCACGATTAAGGCAAACGCCTACGGCCACGGCATCGAATCCATTTATGCAGGCTTGCAGGATGCCGACGGTTTAGCGATGCTCGACTTCGATGAGGCACGACGAGTGCGCGAACTGGGTTGGGACAAACCGATTTTAATGTTAGAAGGCTGTTTTTCACCCGACGACTACCGCTCGGCACAAGCGATGCAGCTCACCGTCGTGGTGCACCACGCCGCGCAAATCGACTGGTTGATTGAAGCGAATCTGTACAAAACCATGGATGTTTACCTTAAAATGAACACAGGCATGAACCGCGTCGGCTTCGCGCCAGATGCTTATGCCGCCGCGCATGCGCGACTGCGCAAGCTGCCAAACATCGGCCAAATCACATTGATGACACACTTTGCCAATGCCGATTTACCCGACGGCGTGCAGCAACCGATGGCGATTTTTAACCGCACAGTCGCCCCCATTCTCGCAGAGCACCCAGACAATCAACGCAGCTGCAGCAACTCCGCCGCCACACTCGCACACCCAGAAGCACATTTTGACTGGGTGCGCCCCGGCATCATGACCTACGGCGGCACACCATTTGGCGATAAAACCGCAGCAGAGTGCGGCCTACAAGCCGCCATGACGCTTGAATCCGAGCTCATCGCCACACAATCAATCAAAAAAGGCGATGCCGTCGGCTACGGCTCACGCTTCATCGCCGATGCCGATATGCGCATCGGCGTCGTCGCCTGCGGCTACGCCGATGGCTATCCACGTCATGCGCCTGACGGCACACCCATGATGGTTGATGGCGTGCAGACGCGCCTCATCGGGCGTGTCTCGATGGACATGCTCATGGTTGATCTTTCCATGTTGCCTAACGCAAAAGTCGGCTCAACGGTAGAGCTTTGGGGAAAAAATATCCCCATCGATAGCGTCGCACAAGCCTCAGACACCATTGGCTATGAGCTCATGTGTGCGCTGGCACTGCGTGTGCCTGTTGTGATTGATTAAAATTTTTAACAAAGATAGTCCTCAGCACCTCTGAATTATCAGTACTCCATGAAGCCGTGAGTCACTCATTTGCTCGCTGTATTATCTCAATCCCCGTCATTCCCGCATGGGTTTAGCGGGAATCCAGTGACCAGCGCAGCTTTCCTATCCCATTGAAACCACGCCAAATAAACAGG
>CALMCK010000124.1 GCA_937862845.1 uncultured Burkholderiaceae bacterium
ATCACGTTAGTCAGCACTCAAGCAACAACTCGGGTAAAATTACACCTTAATATTTTAATCAAACCACCCTCCAAAGACCTCAACATGAACATCCTCATCATCGGCTCAGGCGGCCGCGAACACGCCCTCGCATGGAAACTTGCCCAATCTCCTAAAGTGACGCAAATTTACGTCGCCCCCGGCAACGCAGGCACCGCACAGCTGAAGAAAACACAAAACATCACCCAGCAAGACAACGCCGCACTGGTCAAATTCGCACAAAACAACGACATCGAGCTCACCGTCGTTGGCCCAGAAGCCCCATTGGCCAAAGGCGTGGTTGATTTATTTCGCGACGCAGGCCTCGCGATTTTTGGCCCCACGCAAGCCGCCGCCCAGCTCGAAAGCTCCAAAGCCTTCGCCAAATCTTTCATGGCACGGCACCACATCCCCACCGCCGCATACGGCACATTCACCGACGCCAGCGAAGCGCATGACTACATCAACACCCACGGCGCACCCATCGTCGTCAAAGCCGACGGTCTCGCCGCAGGTAAAGGCGTCGTCGTCGCCATGACCACCGACGAAGCCCACAAAGCCATCGACGACATGCTCGACGGCAACCGCCTCGGCGACGCAGGTGCACGCGTGGTCATCGAAGAATTCCTCGACGGCGAAGAAGCCAGCTTCATCGTCCTGTGCGACGGCGAGCACGCCTTGCCGCTCGCCACGTCCCAAGACCACAAGCGACTGCTCGACGGCGACAACGGCCCGAACACCGGCGGCATGGGCGCGTACTCACCCGCCCCCGTCGTCACACCCGACGTGCACGACCGCGCCATGCGCGACGTCATACAACCCACACTCGACGGCATGAAAGCCGACGGCATCGTCTTCACAGGCTTCCTATACGCAGGCCTCATGATAAAACCCGACGGCTCGATTAAAGTTCTCGAATTCAACTGCCGCATGGGCGACCCAGAAACACAACCCATCATGCGCCGCCTCAACTCCGACTTATTTGACGTCCTCAACCACGGCGCACGCGGCACACTCGACCAAGCCACCCTCGACTGGAGCGACGAAGTCGCCATCGGCATCGTCCTCGCCGCCCACAACTACCCCGCCACCCCACGCACAGGCGACGTCGTCAGTACACCCGCCGACACACTCGACTGCGTCACCTTCCACGCAGGCACCGCCCGCGAATTTGAGCAAACCCTCACCAGCGGCGGCCGCGTCCTCTGCGTCACCGCACTCGCGCCCACCCTCAAACTAGCACAAACCGCCGCCTACCAACACATCCACGGCATCCAATTCAACGGCATGCAATACCGCACCGACATTGGTTATCGCGCAATTGAGTTGATTTAAATTGTAACGAAGTGGGCAAAGCCACAAAGGGATCCTTAATGAAAAATCAATCGAATCCGACCCCATTGATTCCATTGACTCACATTGACTCACATTGATTATGAATTTAATGAAAAACCAAATGCATGCTGTAACTCTTTGTGTGTGGGTATGTCTGTCAGGTTGCATGAGTTATTTGGATTTTGTTGCTATTGATAGTGGTTACGCCCCGGGCGACTTGAAGTGGAAGAAAAATGGGGAAACCGTTGACGACATTAAAAACAGTAGAACTAAATGTGCTAACGATACCGCCGACCATAGTGGATTGTCTGGGAAAGTAAGAAATGATGATGCTTACGATATTTGTATGATTAGAGGCGGTTATGATGTCATCGCAAGACCCAAGGGCTATTTAAATAGCTGTGAAAAAGGTTCGCCTTTTTCCCAAAGAATTGCCTGCCAGCACTATCAAAATCAAATCAATACACAAATCAATGGGGTCAGACTCGATTGAGTCCAACCATTTGAACTAAAAGGACCCATTGCGCTGCGGTATAATTCTCCCTTCTTTTTAACCCAATAATCTTTATAAAACACCATGAAACCCAATTTAACCAAACTCGCTGCTTACTTCTCCGACTTACAAAACCGCATCATCGATGGTTTGGAGCGACTCGACACGATTCCATTTAAACGCGATGCTTGGACCAAAGAGGCAGACTCGCCACTGCAGGGCAGCGGTGTGACAGCGATTATCGAGGGTGGCTCGACCTTTGAGCGCGGCGGTGTGGCGTTTTCGCAAGTATCGGGCAAAGCCTTGCCGCCATCGGCGACGGCGCATCGGCCTGAGTTGGCGGGACGGGGGTTTTCGGCGATGGGGGTGTCGTTGGTGATGCATCCGCGCAATCCGTTTGTGCCGATTGTGCACATGAATGTGCGCTGCTTTGTGGCGTTGGCGCGTGATGATTCGGAAGAGGATGTGATGTGGTTTGGCGGTGGCATGGATTTAACGCCGTGCTATGGTTTTATCGATGATTGCGTGCATTTTCACCAAACCTGCTCGGATGCATTGGCGCCGTTTGGCGATGATTTGTACCCGCGTTTTAAGGCGTGGTGTGATGAGTATTTTTATTTGAAACACCGAGGTGAAGCCCGCGGTGTGGGTGGGATTTTCTTTGATGATTTCGCCGAGCCTGACGTGGCGAGTGCGTTTGCGACGATGAAGTCGGTTGGTGATGCGTTTTTAGCGGCGTATGTGCCGTTGGTCGAAAAACACCGCGATGATGCGTATGATGATGCGCATAAAAATTGGCAGAACTACCGCCGTGGCCGTTATGTGGAGTTTAATTTGGTGTTTGACCGTGGCACGCATTTTGGCTTACAGAGCGGTGGCCGCACGGAGTCTATTTTGATGTCGATGCCGCCTGTGGCGAATTGGGCATATCAGTACACACCTGCGGCGGATTCTGATGAAATGCGTTTGTTGACGGATTTTTTACCCACACGAAATTGGTTGGCGACATGATTTTGCAGCCGCCCATTGCTTGCTTCGGCGGTACGTTTAATCCGCCGCACCGAGCGCATTTTGCGCTGGCGCATGCGGCGTGTGCGCAGCTGTCATTGGCTCAGTTGCTGTTGATTCCTGCGGGTCAGCCTTGGCAAAAACCGCAGGTGTTGCCTGCGGCACACCGTTTGGCGATGTTGACGCTGGCATTGGCCGATGACGTGCTGGAGCGGTCTGTCGGTGATTGCTCTTTGCACATTGAGACGCTTGAACTTGATTTGCCACAGTCTAGTTACACCATCGATACGCTGAAAACCCTGCGCCAACGCATGCCCGATACGCCGCTGGTGTGGTTGATGGGTTCTGACCAGCTGCACAATTTAACCAGTTGGCGAGATTGGCAGTATTTGTTGGATTTCGCCCACATCGCTGTGGCGCAGCGTGCGGGCAGTGAATTCACGGCGGCTGATTTGCCCATGGAGTTGCAAAGCGTGTACCGTGAGCGTGTGTCGGCGGCGGCTTCGGACTGGCGTTCGAGCCTTGCGGGTCGCTTCATTCCTTTTGATTTACCGCCTCTGCGGGTGTCTTCGACGGCGATTCGCGCGACACTGGCCCGCGGTGAAACACCCGATGCACTGTCGTCTTCTGTGTTGAAATACATACAAACGCATAATTTGTACGCACCAAGCCTGTGACTTACCTCGCTTTAAGTGCTTGAAAATGTTACAATCGTCGACCTTGATGGCCAACGATTGACGTGGCCGCTCGCTATCTACTGGAAAAGCCACATGGCACGCACACAAAACACCCTCTCCGCTGACAAATTACAAGCCGTTATCATCGATGCATTGGATGACTTAAAGGCGCTTGACGTCACGATTTTTGACACATCAGGTTTGACCGATGAGTTTGACCGCGTCATCATCGCGACGGCCAACAGCAACCGCCAAACCCGCGCACTCGCTGGCCACGTCCAAGAAAAAGTCAAAGAAAATGGCGGCGATGTGCTGTCCATCGAAGGCCAAGAAACAGGCGAATGGGTGCTGGTCGACTGCGCAGACATCGTGGTGCACATCATGCAAGCGCCGATTCGTGCGTATTATAATTTAGAAGAACTCTGGGACAGCTCACGCCAAATCGCGTGATGCCGCTCGACTTTTCAGGATGAACCATGAGCGAGCCGTGCATGAGTTGTGGCGCTTGCTGCGCTTTTTTCCGCGTGTCTTTTTATTGGTCTGAAACCGATGCGCATCCCGATGGCAGTGTGCCTGCGGCACTGACAGTGCCCATCACGCCCCATTTCGTCGCCATGCGTGGCACTCAATCAAAACCTCCGCGCTGTGTTGAACTCGATGGTCACATCGGTCAAGCGGTGTCCTGCCGCATTTATGACAAACGCTCATCGACCTGTCGTGATTTCTCTGCGGGTGATGAGAGGTGCAACGAGGCGCGCAGACACCATGGCTTGCCAGCTTTGCATTTAAATCCCTAATCGCACAAACGGATGCACCATGAAAAAAATATTTTTCTTCGACATCGACAACACCCTGCTCGACCATCAAACCAATCAAATCCCTGCCTCTGCTCTGAACGCCATCGATGCTCTGCGCGACGATGGTCACACCATCGCGATTGCGACGGGACGTGGCTTTGGCCATGCTGAGGAGTACATTGATCTCGTCAAGCCGGATTACACCATCACGCAAAACGGTGCGCGGATTATGCGCCGCAAAGAGGTGATTGACCGCACGCCGCTTGAGCATGCGCCGCTGATGGATTTGTTTGCTTGGATGAGTGAGCTCTCTCTGCCCTACGGCATCAACGATGGTCTGGTCGGCCATGTCAGTGCACACACCGATGGTGTGATGACGGCGCTCGATTCGGTGGCGATTGCGGTGAATGACGACGCGGCGTTTTATCAAAACTCTGAAGTGTTTCAAGCTTGGTTGTTCATCGATGAAGATATTGAACAGACAATACTGCCCGAGTTGTTCGCGCGCTTTCCTGACTTTGATTATGTGCGCTGGCACACGCATGCGATGGATGTGATGCCACGTGGTGTGAATAAACTCAGTGCGTGTCGCTTCGTGCTCGAGCAGTCTGGCATGACACTCGAGGATGCTT
>CALMCK010000125.1 GCA_937862845.1 uncultured Burkholderiaceae bacterium
GCAGCCAAAACAATCAGAACTCACTCGCCCAAATAAGCGGCTTGTACCTTCGGATCATTCAGCATTTCAGCGGCCACACCATCCATGATGATTTCGCCTGAACCCATGACATACGCACGATCTGCGGCTTGCAATGCCAGTCGAGCATTCTGCTCCACCAGCAAAATGGTCATGCCTTCTTTGGAGACACCGTCAATCACTTCGAAAATTTTCTCAGTCATCACAGGTGACAAACCCATGGTCGGCTCATCCATAATCAAGAGTTTCGGCTGACTCATCAGAGCACGCGCCATGGCAAGCATTTGTTGCTCACCACCAGACATCGTGCCCGCCAGCTGGGTGGCGCGTTCTTTGAGACGTGGAAAGATGTCAAACATTCTGTCGATGTCACGTTCAACACTCTCGTTGTCTTTGCGCAGATACGCACCCATTTGCAAGTTTTCAGTGATGGTCATGCGGGCGAATACGCCGCGACCTTCTGGCACCATGACGATGCCATTGGCCAAAGACTCCCAGCTGGGCACGCCGTTGATGGATTTGCCTTGATAGGTGACTTCGCCCGCTTTCATGGGAATCATGCCTGTGATGGCTTTGAGCGTGGTGGTTTTGCCCGCGCCGTTTGAGCCAATCAAGGTGACCAGCTCGCCTTCCATGATTTCCATGTCGACTTTTTTAACGGCTTGAATGCCGCCATAGGCCACTTGCAGGCCTTTGATGCTTAAGATAGGTTGTGTCATTCTTTTGCTCCACCAATATACGCCTCAATCACGGCGGGGTTTTCGCGCACCTGTTCGGGTGTGCCTTGGGCGAGGATTTTACCGTAGTCCAGCACTGTCATCTCGTTGCACAAACTCATGATGAGTTTAACGTCGTGCTCAATGATGAGAATGGTCGTGCCGTCGTTGCTGATGCGGCGCAGCAGTTGGGTCAATTCAAGTTTTTCGGTCGAGTTCATCCCTGCTGCAGGCTCATCGAGTGCCAGCAATTTCGGCTCTGTCGCCAATGCACGGGCGATTTCGAGGCGACGCTGAATGCCGTAAGCGAGGTTGCGAGCGACATAGTCGTGGTACTGACCAATGCCGACGTATTCGAGCAACTCCATGGCTTTTTCTTTGATGTCCGCTTCTTCTTTTCTCACCGTTTTCGTGCGAAAAATCGAACCGAGCACACTGCCTTTGGTGCGAACGTGGCGCCCGACCATGACGTTTTCGAGTGCGGTCATTTCACCAAAAAGGCGAATATTTTGGAAAGTCCGAGCAATGCCCGCTTTCGCCACTTCGTGCACCGCGGTCGGTTCATAGTGTTTGCCATTGAGGATGAATTCGCCAGAGTCGGGCTCATACAAACCAGTAATGACATTAAAGAATGTGGTTTTGCCCGCACCATTGGGGCCGATGAGGCCATAAATGGTGTTTTTGTGGACATCCAAACTCACTTCAGACAAGGCTTTTAAGCCACCAAAACTTTTATTAACGCCCTTGATTGAGAGCATGATATTTTCTTGTGTCATCATTTCTCTCCTTAAGCCGCAGCGGTTGGTTTTTTGTCTTCACGGGTCGGCGTGGGCCATAAACCCCGTGGGCGATACAACATAATCAACACCATCGCCAAGCCCAAGAGCAATAAGCGCAACACCGATGTGTCAATGAGGTTGTGACCAAACATAGCATTTTGAACCGGCTCAACCACATAGCGTAAAAACTCTGGAAACAAGGACATCAAAATCGCACCCAACACCACCCCTGGAATGTGCCCCATGCCGCCCAAAACCACCATGGACAAAATGATAATCGATTCAAGGTAAGTGAAGGACTCTGGAGAGACGAAGCCTTGGAAAGAAGCAAACATACCGCCTGCGACACCACCAAAAGTTGCACCCAGCGCGAACGCGAGCAGCTTAATATTGCGCACATTGATGCCCATTGCTTTCGCCGCGACATCGTCTTCACGCAGCGCCATCCATGCACGACCCAAACGAGAGTTTTGCAAACGATAACAAATGAATATCGTGAACGCCGCCAATATCAAAAACAAATAGTAGTATTGAATCTCTTTGGTCAAAACAGTGAAACCCAAATCCAACGGCTGGCTCAAATCATAGCCAAAAACAGTGACGGGATCAATGCGGGTAATGCCACGCGGACCATTGGTCAGATTGAAATTATCTTTACCCAAGTTGTTCATCAAAATACGAATGATTTCACCAAAGCCCAAAGTCACCAAAGCCAAATAATCACCGCGCAGTTTTAAAATCGGCGTGCCCAGAATCAAACCCGCCACCGCCGCCAAGCCTGCACCTAAAGGCACAATCACCCACAAAGGCGCGTGCAAGCCTTCTGGAAAGGCGGCGTGAATCATCGCAAAATTTTCAGATAAATGCGGAGATGCCAATAAGCCGACCATGTAAGCACCCACCGCATAAAACGCGATGTAGCCCAAGTCAAGCAAACCCGCAAAGCCGACCACCAGATTCAAACCCATGGCCAACATGATGTAGAGCAAGGTGTAGTCAATGATGCGCACCCAAGCTGTACCCAAAATGCCCACCAAAAAAGGCATCACCAACAACAAGGCCACACAAATGGCCATCACGGCAATGGATTCCTTGGGATTTAATTTTTTTAAAATACTCATGACAGCCTCCTTATGCGCGATCAGCTGTGCGCTGACCCAACAAACCAGACGGACGGAAAATCAACACCACGACCAAGATGATGAATGCAAACACGTCTTGATACTCACTGCTGATATAACCCGCGCCAAATGCCTCGGCCAAACCGAGCACCAGTCCACCCAC
>CALMCK010000126.1 GCA_937862845.1 uncultured Burkholderiaceae bacterium
ACTCAGCAAACAACGCTTGCAACTCTTGATGCGCACTCGCATCGTTGGGCGTGTGGTAAACCTGCGCCGCTGTCAACGTGCGCTTGCGGTAATCAATGCCCGCATCGACGTTGAGCACATCGCAAATCTTTTTAATCAACTCAATCGCAGGTAAAATTCTATCGCGGTGCAAACCATCGGGATACAAATCATCGGGTTTGTAATTGGACGTCATGATAAAGCCCACGCCGTTTTTAACCAACGCATCGAGCAGTCGATGCAAAATCATCGCATCGGCAATGTCCGACACATGAAACTCATCAAAGCAAATCAAGCGGTACTTCGCCGCCACGCGCTTCGCCACCTCATCGAGCGGATCGGACGTGCCTTTTAATGTTTCGAGCTCGCGGTGCACACTGTGCATGAACTCGTGAAAGTGAATGCGAATTTTTCGGGCAAGCGGCACATGCGCATAATACGTGTCCATCAAAACACTTTTACCGCGACCCACGCCGCCCCAAAAGTACACGCCCGTCGGCACCTCAGCCTTGCTGAAAAACTTAACGAACTTGTTCGAACGTTTCGCTTTATATTCAAGCCACTCATCTTCATTGCGCTGCAGACGCTTCGCCGCCGCGTCCTGCGCAGAGTCTGGTGTGTGGCCTTGACGCGCCAGCGTGTCCAGATATTGTTGGAGGAACGTTACCCGTTTCATTTAAGCCCCGACGCGTTGTCATCATCATACGGATTGGCGTAACCCAGACCCATGACAATTTGCATTTCTAAATTTTCCATAATCGTTGCCTCATCTTCATCGATGTGATCGAAACCCTGTGCGTGCAGCACACCATGCACGACCAGATGTGCGGCGTGCTCGGTCAATGTTTTTTGTTGCGCCAAAGCTTCTTTTTGCAACACTGCGCCACACAAAATAATGTCCGCCTCAACAAAACTCGCATCATCTCCACGCTCCGCCTGTATCGCTGCGCGCACTTCTTCGGGCAACTCGTCGAGCTCATCATCGTAGTTAAACGTGAGCACATTGGTCGCATAGTCTTTGCCGCGAAACTCATTATTGAGCGTCCGCGCTTCGAGTTCATCGACAAAGCGAATCGTCAGCGCTGCATCGCTTTGCAACGCGGCCTTGACCCACGAGCGCAGCTTTGCGCGTGGCAGCAACGCTTCCCAGTCGGTATTTTTATCGGCGTATTGCACGGAGAGTTTTATTTTTTTCACAGTGTTCTCATTTCAAAAAGGTTCAGTCCGCCACCACATCCTGAGCCGCATCCAAACCACTCAAATAGGCCCCATGAACGGTGGATGAGTATTCGGAATGCGTGGCTTCGCCAGCGAAAAACAAGCGGTTATTGACTGGCGCGGCGAGGATTTTTCGCGCGTTTTCATCCATGCCGACGGCATTATAAGAGTATGAGCCAAGGCTGAATGGATCTTGCGCCCAGCGGGTGATTTGCGCATCAATGGGATGGGGGATGTCGTCGCCAAACATCTGCCGCAGCACACCCATCGCACCACTGATGATGTCCGCATCGCTCATGCCCTCAACGGTGCGCCCATAGTCGGCCGCATTAAACCCCAACAACACGGGCTTTCCCGCGACGTGGGCGAAGTCAACCCACTCCGACCATTGGCCCGTTTTATTGGACAACCATTCAAGCCAAACCGATGTCGGCCGCCAAAATGCTTGCTCGAATCTCAGATACACTTTGTCATACACGCCCATGCCGATGCTTTGAATCGCGTGTAATTTTTCCTGCGGCAAGGCAGGTTCAAATTCAATTTTTCTCGCTTTTAAAACACCGAGCGGCACAGTGACAACCACCGCATCTGCTGAAAATATTGTTTGATTGGCAAGCACGCGCACGCCTACATCATCGTGCTCAATGCGTTCAACAACATGCGCCGTGAGAATATCCAGTCCCTGTGCCAAATGTTGAACCAGTGTTTGATAACCTTGTTCAAAAACCACATCTGCGCCATCAAACTCATCGCTGCTGTCAAAATAATGCGCCGACAAATCCGCGACAGAGCCCGCGTACTCATGCTCAATCGTGGTGTTGAGTAAGAACTCAATCTGTTGTGCAAGCGCCGCCGTGATGCGCTTGTTGCTCAAATGCGCATCAATTGCTGCGCGCACCGAAATGTCTTGCGCTTGCGTGCGCGCGTGTTTGAGCGCGGCATTTATCAGCGCTTCTGCGCTGTCGTAGGTCGTGTCATTTTGTACCGCAGCGTCACTGGCATAAAAGTTTCGCACGCTGTCTGTAGAGGTCACCACCATTTGTGCATTGATTTGCTTGGCCAGTTGCGCAATAGGATTGCCCGTCACGCCATGAATCCACGACGCACCCAAATCCACAGGCGCATCAGGCCAATGGTTACTCGTGTGTGTGCGTCCACCGATGCGCTCACGCGCTTCGAGTATTTGCACACTGTGCCCTGCCTGCTTTAATGCACGCGCCGCGGCCAGTCCCGCCATGCCAGAACCGATGATCAGTATATTTTTCACATCCGCTTTGTCCGTTTTATTTTTCGCATGGCTGTTGACGACAGGCATGGCAAGCATTGCTGCTAAAAACTTCAGCCACACTCTGCGTCCGTTGTTCATGCTTCACTCTTTTGTTGAGTCGACTTCGCCAATTTATCCAAACGCGCTTGCTCCTTGGCCACCGCTTTTGCCCGCGCCTCGTAGGCATCGACAATGCGCGCAACCAGCGGATGGCGCACCACATCGGCAGAGGTGAACTCGGTGAAAGCAACGCCTTTGATTTTTTGCAATGTCTGCGCGGCATCGTTCAAGCCGCTTTTCATCCCGCGTGGCAAATCGATTTGCGACGGGTCGCCGTTGACCACGGCACGCGCGCCGAATCCGATGCGCGTGAGAAACATTTTCATTTGTTCGGGCGTGGTGTTTTGCGCCTCGTCCAAAATAATAAATGCATGGTTCAATGTACGCCCACGCATATAAGCGAGCGGTGCGATTTCAATCATTTGCTTTTCAAACATTTTTTGGACTTTATCAAAACCCATTAAATCATACAAAGCATCGTACAACGGGCGCAAATACGGATCGACCTTCTGCGCCAAATCCCCAGGCAAAAAGCCCAGCCGCTCACCCGCCTCAACCGCAGGTCGCGTCAAGATGATGCGTTTGACCAAATCGCGCTCGAGCGCATCGACTGCACACGCGACCGCGAGATAGGTTTTGCCTGTGCCCGCTGGACCGATGCCAAAGGTGATGTCGTGCGATAAAATATTTTCAAGGTAGTTTTTTTGACGCGGCGTGCGCGCTTGCAAATCAGGGCGACGCGTGTGCAACACGGGTCCCGCATCGTCCAGCATCGGTAAGTTTTGTGCCAACGCATGGCTGGGCAACCTCGACTCATCGGCATCGACACTCGAGCGCGCCGAGTGCAGCAGCTGCCGCGCATCCTCGCGCTGCTCATCCGTGCTCGAGCCACGTTTTTTCGTGAAACCTGATTGCAAAGACACAATGCCGAGCTGCACATCATCTATCGACAGCTCACGTGTCTTGGGCGCCACCACATCGTAAAAATGTGCCAATGCATCACGCACCTCCGCCGCACGAGATGAGTTCGATGCGCTGATGTAAAAACGCGAAGAGCGACGGACAATGGTCGCGTTGTACGCCTGCTCGATTTGCCGCAGGTTTTCATCGAGCGTGCCGCACAGGCGCGCGAGTCGCGCGTTGTCTGATTTGGGGGCGAGAAACTGGGATTTGTGGGCGGTCATGTTTACCTAACTCGTTCGTTCAATCAAGCGCGACAGGGTGTTGAAATTTCGCGTGGTCGCAGAAACTTTTAACTTGCGCTCAAAATAATTATTGTTGAATTTCGAATTGCTGTGTTCGTCACTGGCATACAGCGCGTATATGACATCACCTTCTAATTTAATTTCGTTTGGCGCGAACCCAATGTTAACAAACTCTTCAATCAGTGATGAGGCTGGCTTCGAGGCCAGCCAAGTAAAGTACATGCGTGCACAGAGTTCAAAGGGAAACGGGCAATCCTTTAACGTTTGTTGTAGCTGTGCGGGTGTTTTCGCGACCACTGTTACATCTGCGCCGATTTTTTGCACAATCGTATCGTGCACCAGCCGCTCAACTTCGAGCGCATTCAAATCAGTTGTCACAATGACATTACCACTTTGAATGTAGGTCTGCACATCAACAAACCCTGCTTCTGTTAATGCAACCCGCAAGTCCGCCATGGGCACTTTGTTTTTGCCTCTGGGCATCACGCCACGCAAGAGAACCACGAAAATATTCATAAATTGGCTTTACTGTGGTGCACCCGCCGCTTTAATCGGAATCGTGACAAACCCACTATAAGGCATCGGCTGCATCGCGGCAATCGCAGCATCGCTCATGGCGATGTCGCCGCGCAGGGTGATGCCTGAGTTTTGCGTGATGTTGACGTCAATCATCTGGCCAATCAGTTTTGAGCGTGTGCCGACGGGTGGGGTGAAGTTGACGATGCGGTTGTTCTCCACACGGCCAAATAGTTCGGATGGGTCGCGCGTCGAGAGCCCTTCGACAAGGATTTGTGTCGTGGTGCCGACCATGCCGTCGCTGATGGTTTTGACATTCGCGTTGATGGTGTTTTGCAGGCGTTGCAGGCGCGCGTGTTTCACGTCATACGCCGTGTCGTCGAGTAAGCTCGCGGCGGGTGTGCCGGGACGCGCGCTGTAGATGAATGAGAAACTCATGTCGAATTGCACCTTATCAATCAAGCGCATGGTGTCCTCGAACTCGGCTTCGGTCTCACCAGGGAAGCCAATGATGAAGTCGGAGGACATGGCAAGATTCGGGCGGATGGCGCGCACGCGGGCGACGATGTCGAGGTATTTCTCGGCGCTGTAGTTGCGCTTCATGGCGGTGAGGATGCGGTCGGAGCCTGATTGCACGGGCAGGTGCAGGTGATTGACGAGTTGCGGCACTTTCTCATACGCGGCGATGAGTCGGTCGGAGAAATCGTTCGGGTGGCTGGTGGTGTAACGGATGCGCTCGATGCCGCTGATGTGCGCCATGGTTTCGAGCAACATGGCGAAATCAGCGATTTCGGATGTGCCGCCCATCGTGCCCATGTAGCCATTGACGTTTTGGCCGAGCAGGTTGATTTCTTTGACGCCTTGGTCGGCCAAATCGGCGATTTCGGTGAGCACATCGTCAAACGGTCGCGAGACTTCTTCGCCGCGCGTGTAGGGCACGATGCAGAAGCTGCAATACTTGGAGCAGCCTTCCATAATCGAGACGTAGGCGGTGGCTTTTTCGACACGCGGCGGTGGCAGATGGTCGAATTTTTCGATTTCGACAAATTCAATATCGACCTGTGATTTGCCTGTGGCGGCGCGTTTGGCGAGCAGTGTGGGCAGTCGGTGCAAAGTCTGCGGACCAAAAACCAAATCAACATACGGCGCGCGGGCGACGATGTTTTTGCCTTCTTGAGAGGCGACGCAGCCGCCGACACCGATGATGAGGTTTGGGTTTTTGGCTTTGAGTTTGCGGATGCGACCGAGGTCAGAAAATACTTTTTCTTGGGCTTTTTCGCGGATGGAGCAGGTGTTCAGCAACACCACGTCGGCGTCATTGATGTCGTCGGTTTTGGTGTAGCCATTTTTGTCGCGCAGCACGTCGTGCATTTTGTCGGTGTCGTATTCATTCATTTGACAGCCGAAGGTTTTAATATAGACTTTTTTCATTGGGTTCTCGTCGGAGCAGGGTTATAAACTGGGGACGAATATCTCGTTCATGCGTGGTCGCTGATTTTACCTGAAAAGCCTGCGAACATCAAAAAAACCGCCCGTGAGCCGAGCGGTTTGTGTGGTTTCACATCATGTTACTGGTCGTCTTTGAGCGAATACGGCAATGCCAATACGCGCCATGTGTCGGCATCTGCCATCGTTGACAGCTGCGCATCGCCCTCTATCATCGGCAAGCTGGCTTCAAACAAAGCATCGGTGATGCTCGGATCAATCGGACTGGGCGCAAAACCGACCAGCTGACCGATTGGATTGGTTAAATCCGTGCTGACACACACATCCATGCCGATGCTCAACGCTGACGCAGCCGCATTCGTCGATTGCGCACGAACCATGCGACGTTTGAGTTTGCCGAGGTAGTGGCTGCGCGCGACGATTTCTTGACCTGGGTAACAACCTTTTTTAAAATTCACGCCGCCAATGCGCTCGAAATTCACCATCTGCGGCACAAAGGCTTCGTATGTGGCGGCTTCAATCTGTGGCAAGCCTGCCATCACGTCAAGCCACTGCCAGACGGCGGTATCACACAGGTTCAAATCACTCGGCGCGGCGACACGCAGCTCACGCGCGATACTCACGCCCTCGATGTGTGCGGGCAAAACCCCCAGCCGCACACCCTCACGTTGGCCTACCGCCAGCGCCGAGTCGCCGCACACGCCATACACCGCATGGGTGTCGGACACATCCTCCAACACAACTTTGGCGCGCAGCACAAACATGCGCAAACGCTTCATGACGTTTTCCAACACCGAGCGATGCACAATCAAACACACATCATCACCCTCTGCATACATCTGAAACACTGCGTACATGCGTCCTTTCGGCGAACAGTAGCCCGCCAAACGCACGTCGTCCTGAGTCAAGCCCAACACATCTTGCGTCAGCTGTGCGTGCAAAAAAGTCCGCGCATCCGCACCTGTAGCGCGAATCACGCCAAAAATAGATTGCAAATCCGCTTGCACACCCCGCTGTAAATCTTGCACATTTAGCATGTCCGACCACCTCATCTCATTTAGAATACTGTCTATCACGAAATCAATTATAACTGCATTCCTCATTTTAAAGCCGAACGATGAACCGACTCAAAAAACTCCGCCCGCTGATTGTCCTCCTACTGGTTTTTTTCACGTGGATGGCGCTGCGCTTGCACGCCTCGATTGGCGAGGCCACGCTCACCAATAAACCCATTTTAACCGTCAACCCCGGCGAGGGCGCGAGTGCCGTTGCCGATAAACTCGCAGCGATTTCAAAAGCCAACGGCGGCTCACTGAGCGCCATCGAAATCTCTCTGCTCGCCACCCTCACGGGACACAGCAACGATTTCAAACCCGGCGACTACGAGATTCCACTCAAACTCAGCTTGACCCAAACTTTCAACAAACTCGCCAAAGGCGACATCATCCCAACCCGCGTGCGCTTGCCAGAAGGCGTGACATGGCGCGAGATTAAAGCGGTATTGGCCAAGGCCGAGCTGGAACACGACGCGCAAAACCTCGACGTCGCACAAGCCGCGCAAGCGTTGAACATCAATGCCGAATCCATTGAAGGCATGCTGTTTCCCGACACCTATCAATACCACAAAGGCGAGCCAGAAACTGCCGTGCTCAAACGCGCCCATGCGCTGTTGCTCAAAACCCTCAACACCGAATGGGAAACACGCGCCGCCAATCTGCCCTACGAGAATCCCTATCAAGCCCTCATCATGGCCTCCATCATCGAAAAAGAAACGGGCACCGCCGCCGACCGCGACATGGTCGCCGCTGTGTTTGTCAATCGCCTGAAAGTCCCCATGCGCCTGCAAACCGACCCGACCGTGATTTATGGCATGGGTGAAGAGTTTCAAGGCAACATCAGAAAATCCGACTTGCAGCGCGACACGCCATTCAACACTTACGTGCATGATGGCCTCATGCCGACACCGATTGCCACTGCCAGCCGCGCCTCTATCCACGCCGCACTCAACCCCGCCGACAGCGATGTACTGTACTTTGTCGCCCGTGGCGATGGCTCGAGCCAGTTTTCAAAAACACTGCCCGAGCACAACGCCGCCGTCCGCCAATACCAACTCAACAAATAAAATGACCACAACCAACACATCCAAAAAAGGCCTGTTCATCACCGTCGAAGGCGTCGATGGCGCAGGCAAATCCTCACACCTCGCATGGCTCAGTGACGCGCTAAAAGCACAAAATCGCAACGTCGTCCTCACCCGCGAACCAGGTGGCACCGCACTGGGCGAGCGACTGCGCGACATGTTGCTGCATGAGGCCATGGATTTAGAGACCGAGACTTTGCTGATGTTTGCCGCGCGTCGCGAACATTTGGCGCAGGTGATTTTGCCCGCGTTGTCTCGCGGCGATGTGGTGGTGTCGGATCGTTTCACCGACGCCACCTATGCGTATCAGGGCGGTGGTCGCGGTGTGCCATTTGATAAAATCGTGCAACTCGAGCACTGGGTGCAACACGATTTGCAGCCCGACTTAACGCTGCTGTTTGACGTACCACTGGAGATTGCGCAACAACGCCTCGCCATGCACCGCGATGCGCTCGATAAATTCGAGCAAGAGTCCCAAGACTTTTTCATCAAAACCCGCGCTGCTTATCTCGCACGTGCCGCCGAGCATCCACAGCGCATGGCTGTGATTGACTCCAGCCAGAGTTTGGCCAACACACAAGCGCAAATCATCCAAGCCCTGTCGGCTCGACTCGGCATTGAGCTACAAGGTCAGCCATGAGCACCACCCTATATCCGTGGCACCAAAAACTCTTTGCCGATTGGCAAGCGCTCCTCCATCCCGCACACGCTTATCTCGTCGTCGCTCCCGCCGACACGGGCGGCGAAGCGCTGTTGCACACGCTCGCGGCGAGCGTGCTGTGTGAAAACAAAACCACGGATGGCCTGCCCTGCGGCACGTGCACAGGTTGTCAGCTCATCAGCGCACACAGTCACCCTGATTTGCGCATATTGCGCCCGTCCATACTCGACATGGCCAATGCAATTGAAGAAACCCGCCCCGAGAAGCCAAGCAAACTCATCACCATCGAGCAGGTGCGCGGTCTGGCCAACATGGTCAATCAAACCAGCCACCGTGGTGGCAAACGCGTGGTATTGGTTTATCCAGCACAACGGCTGAACGCCAGCGCGGCCAATGCTTTGCTCAAGACGCTCGAAGAGCCCACACCGCATACCCAGTTTTTTTTACTCACCCACGATGTCAAGCAACTGCTGCCCACCATCATCAGCCGCTGCCAACGTCTGAACGCACCTGCGCCTGACGCCAGCGCCGCCATCGATTACCTCACACAAAACATGAGCGCAGATGCGAGCTGGCCGCAGCGACTCGCCGCTGAGAGCAATGCGGTGCTGCGCGTCGCTGAACTGCACGCCACTGATTATTTTGAGCAACAGCACCAATTCATCAGCGAGCTGGCCAAAGGCAAAAACATCAACGCCCTGCGACTGGCCGAGCAACTCGAAAAAACCATCAAAGCCGCCGAGAAAGAACGCCTGTCGGGCGAGCCGCGCCGCATAGACATGGCCGTCGTCATCACTTGGTTGCAGCGCTGGCTGCATGATTTGACCCTCGCCGCACAGGGCGTTGAAGACGCGCGTTATTTTCCAAACGAGCAAACAACACTGAGCACACTGGCGCAATCCATCGCGGTGGACAAACTGCATCTGTGGCAACAGCAATTGCTCAAAGAACAACGCAACGCCGAGCATCCGTTAAACATCAAACTGTGGTTGGAAAAGCTGTTGCTACAATACAGCCAATTGTTTTAAGAAAATACGGTGCCCGTCAAACTCACGCAGCGGCTGTTTGACGCTTCCAAAAATAAAAAACCTTCGCTCTCGCGAAGGTTTTTTTGACAGCGTTGCGGTCTCGAAAGATCCGCATTCAATCAATGGTGGTGGCCGTCGCCGCCGTGGGCGTGACCGTGCTCGAGTTCGCTGGCTGTGGCGTCGCGCACACTGTCGATGGTGACGTCAAAATTCAAGCGCTGACCAGCCAATGGGTGATTGGCATCGACCATCACGAAGTCGTCGTGAATCTCAACAACCGTGACCGCGATCGGGCCCTCGGGCGAGCGACCATTGAGCTGCATGCCGACCGCGAGGTCAGGCACAGTGGCGAATGCTTCGCGAGGCACTTGTTGAATCGCAGCCACATCGTGCTCGCCATAAGCTTCTGCGGGCTCGATGGACACTTTGAGCTGTTCGCCTGCGGCTTTACCGAGGAGGGCTTTTTCCAATCCGGGGATGATGTTTTGGTGACCGTGCATGTACATCAACGGCTCTTTGCCAGCCGAGCTGTCAAGAACTTCGCCTGCATCATTGGTGAGCGTGTAGTGAATATTGACCACAGAGTTTTGTTTGATTTGCATGATGTCCTTGTGCTGAGTAGAGTTGAAAGAACCCAATTATAAACACGAATCACACTTGGAATGCAACCGCAGTCTGGCCTGTTTTTTTATTTTCTGCCTGCTTGCAGGTGTTTTTTCAAAGAAAAACTCCGCCGACACGCGCACATCATTCAATTTTTTCGCTCAAATGCAAACGCTTCCCCCAAAGAAAATCGTACTCAAAACAATAATGCCAAATAAATACACATCCGATCGAAGCACAAAACCTGCTCGGTTAAAACGCGAGCAATCGTCAAAAAATCGACAAATCGAGTGGCAGTGTGCTGAATAATCCATGCAATCGACCATTAAAAAACCCGTGGATAACACGGGTTTTTATCAGCGCTGACGGCTCATTCGTTATTTTCGCTGTCTGTGTTTTCGTCATTGAGCGCGGCCAACTCTTCTTCGCTCAACACCCGCACCATCAACACATGCGCCTGTCGCGCATCGGCGCGCAGCACTTCCATTTCAAATTTGTCGATGACGACTTTATCACCGCGGCGTGGCATGCGTGCCAAGCTTGACGTCACCAATCCGCCGATGGTGTACACATCTTCGTCCGATAAATTAACGTGGAAGTATTCGTTGAATTGATCGATTTCAGTCAATGCTCGCACACGATAGCGCTCGGGACGGTCCTCAATGATGTTGTCTGCTTCTTCATCCCAGTCGTGTTCGTCTTCAATATCGCCGACGATTTGCTCAAGCACATCCTCAATGGTGAGTAAGCCAGACACGCCGCCATATTCATCGACCACGATGGCCATGTGGTTGCGGCTTTCGCGAAACTCGCGCAACAACACGTTCAATGGCTTCGACTCGGGGACAAATACCGCTGGGCGCAGGTTGTCACGCACGTCAAAATCTTTATCCGTATAGTAATGCAGCAAATCTTTCGCCAACAATATGCCGATGACTTTGTCGCGTCCGCCCTCGACCACTGGAAAACGCGAGTGCGAAGTCTCAATGACGAACGGAATAAATTCTTCGGGGGTTTGCGCGATGTCCACCACATCGAGCTGGGCACGAGGCACCATAATGTCGCGTGCTTTAAGGCTGGAGACTTGCAGCGCACCTTCTATCATCGAGAGCGCGTCGTCATCAATCAGGTCGCGCTCGCGTGCGCCTTGAAGGATTTCCAAGAGTTGTTCTTGGGTTTCAGGTTCGGTTTCAAATAGCGCAGAAAAACGCTCAAATAAGGATTTGGGTTTTGTGCTTCGTGTGGGGTCGTCGGACATTGAAGTATTTCGGAGTGGTTCGGATGCCTAGAATACCGCAAAGCGTGAGCAGGCGCAAGCCATGGCTGCGTTTCATGTGACTGTTGAGCGCAAGTGTTTTAATTGCTTGCGTTTTTCAACTAAAATACATCAAACATCGCCATGACGGCACGTGTCCCTCACTCCCTTTGGCCAGTCCTTGACACTCAAGTCAGCTGCACCAAAAAAAACCCGCTGGGAGACTCGGCGGGTTTTTATGTGCATTGCATGCTTTAATTACTTGGGTTGCAAAGTAATTTCCAACGCATCGCGCTCAACATTGATGGTTTGCGGTATCCATTTTTTTCCAGCAAACGACAGCTTCTCTGGCGAAATTTCATAAATAGGGATGTTCAAGCCAAATTTTTTGCCAATCATTTTTTGCGCTTGAGATTTCACAATGCCATCGGGTAAATGATTCGCCTCAAATTTATCCACACGCATGTCATTGAGCATCACCGCGCCCTGCGTTTCACTGTAGGCAGGCACGCCAGAAATCGTCATCACGCCTTCAACTTTGATTAAGCCAAGGTCAATGTACGCATCAAATGTGGCACCGATGCGCTGCTCGTTTGGCTGTAAATCGATGGTTGGCGAGGCAATGGTGATGTTGTTTTCTTGCAGTTTCGCGGCGGTGGTGGTCCAGTTGCGGTTGACCAATTTTTGCAGCTGGCTTTGACTGACGCGGAAGCTGTGATCAGATTTTAAGGCCTGACAGCCAACCAATGTCAAACCCGATACGACGAGCAAAACAATGAGCCATTTAAATAACTTCATAAATCACTTTCAATAGTTAAGATGTGGCGCGCTCAAGGCGCTCCAAATAAGTCAAGGCGTATTCACGACCTTGTGCAACCGTGCCGCACATGTCCACACTCGCTTGCAAGCTGTCGCACACCGCGGGTCGGCGTGCATCGCCAAACAAGCCACAGCGCAAATCATCGTCGAGCTGTATGCAAGCAACGCCCGCTGGCTTGCCCTCTGGCATGCCCACAATCGGGCTGCTGATGGATGGCGCGATACAACACGCGGCGCAGCCAGTGCGACATTGCATCAGATGCTCACGTGTGATTGGCCCGCGCTGACAGCATCGCAAATGCGTTGCATGCCAACAATGGCGTGTTCAACCGTCTGCATGCGCACCGCATGGCGATCGCCCGCGAGGTGCATCGTGGTGTGGCGCACATGCGTCGTGCCGTGCGCATCGCGCCAGCTCCATGCCAAGCAAACCATGCCGACGGGTTTGCGCGCAGTCGCGCCGCCCGGTCCTGCGACGCCGCTGACGGCAACAGCGCAGTCGATGTTGAGCACACGCAATGCGCCCATCGCCATTTGTGCCGCGACTTGTTCGCTCACCGCACCGTGTTCAATCAAATCATGAGCGACGACGCCCAAGACGTCTTGTTTGACGGCATTGCTGTAGGACACCACACTGCCAGCGAACCACGCCGATGAGCCGGGCATTTCAGTCAAATAATACGCAATGCCACCGCCCGTACAGGATTCGGCCGTGCCCATTTGCCAGCCAAGGGTTTTAAGCGATGCGGCGAGCGCTGCGGTTTGAGTGGTTAATTCCATATCGCGATGACCCATTTATAGGCTTGAAACAACACCGAATACGCGAGCAATGTGTAAAAAGCCGCGAGCACATCATCGAGCATGACGCCAAACCCACCGTGCCATTTTTCATCAACAATGTGAATCGGATAAGGCTTCCAAATATCAAACAAGCGAAACAAACCAAATGCAACACACTGCCACCAAAGACCCGCAGGCATGACAAACAACATCACCAACCAAATCGCCCACATCTCATCAAACACAATCGACGAATCATCTTGCACGCCCAGCTGTTTGCCTGTCACATGACACGCCCAAACGCCGATGATGAATGTCACCGCGAGAAAAATTGCCCACACGATAGGACTGACGATGATTTGGTTGCTGGAAATAAAACTAAAAAACAACCAACCTATCAGTGTGCCCCACGTACCAGAAGCGGGATGAAGCAGACCAGAGCCTGCGCCTTGCGCAATAATCGCGGCGGGATGAACCAGCATCCATTGAAAACGGGTTTGCATTGCTTATGTCTTTCTGTCTTTGACGTGTCCCAAGCACTCAAGGCCAGCCGTCTTGAAATTTTATAAAAAATGATTATAACCGCGAGCTTGTCGCAGAGTGTGTAAAAACTCGGGGGATTTATCCGATGCCCACACGATTGCTGGCGCCGAATTCTCCTCAAGCATCACGATGCGGCCAATGCGTGTGAGCGGCGTGTCGGTTTGAGCCGCGATAGTCAGCACACACTCGCGCCGCTCCGGCGCGGCGGTAAAACACAGCTCATAATCATCGCCGCCCGTGAGCGCCAAACGCCACTGCGCATCCACCGCTTGTGTGCGCAACACCGCCGACATCGGCAACACATCCAAATCAATGCGCGCACTGCACACGCCAGCCACCAAGACATGCATTAAATCACTCGCCAAACCATCCGACACATCCAACATCGCATGCGCCACACCACGCAAAGCCAAACCCAGCCTGACACGTGGCGTGGGCGCATCCAGTCGGTGGCGTATTTGACCCAACATATCATGGGGCACATCCGCCCGCCCTTGTAGCGCGGACAGCGCCAGCGCCGCATCACCGAGCGTGCCCGATACCCAGACATCATCGCCGACTTGCGCGCCATCGCGGCGTATCGCGCTGCCGACGGGGATTTCACCAAAAGCCGTGATGCCAATCACCAGCGTCGCACTGCAGGTCGTGTCGCCGCCCATCAGCTCGCACCCATAGCGCTGTGCCATTTCAAACAAACCACGGCTGAACTCACTCAACCACACCTCGTCGAGCTCAGGCAATGCCAGTGCCAACGTGAAGCCAATCGGTGTCGCGCCCATCGCGGCCAAATCTGACAGATTCACCGCCAATGCTTTTTGCCCCAACTCATAAGGCGCCGCGTCCATAAAAAAATGCCGACCAGCCACCAGCGCATCGGTTGTGACCGCGCACTGCTGCCCATCGGCAATTCTAAACAACGCCGCGTCATCGCCCACGCCCAAATCCGCACGCACAGGTGCTCGGGTAAAGAAACGACGAATCAGCGCAAACTCATCCATGCATTAAGTCGCAGAGGAAGCATTCACTTCTGCTGCACGCGTACTCAGAGCGACTTTATCGAGCACGCCATTGACATATTTAAAGCCATCGGTGCCGCCGAAGCTTTTGGTGATTTCAACCGCTTCATTGATGACCACTTTATACGGCACAGCCAACTCATGGCTCAACTCATGCGCCGCCACCAATAAAACCGCATGTTCCACAGGACTTAACTCATCAATGCTTCTGTCCAAATGTGGCGCAATGCTCGTGCGCAACTCATCCGCACTTTGAACCACCCCTTGAAACATTTGCTTGTAATACGCTTCATCGGCTTTTTGAAAATCAGGTGTTTCGCGAACGAAAGCATCAATCGCACCTGCGTCGCCCTTGGTCACTAACCATTGATACAAACCTTGTACCACCAACTCACGTGAACGTCTGCGTGCACTTTTCATATTTATCCTAATTGTGTTCAGACGCTCAGCGCGCCCAACTTTTCATTTTTTGTTACTTTATGGTCACAATGGTTTGGGCCAAAAGCCACACCTTATCAGTGCGACGTGTGCTCGTCGACTTCCTCAACGCCACCGCCCATCAAGGCATCCAAGCCTTCGTACAGACACGCCATCTCAATCGCCACACGCGCCGCTTCAGCGCCTTTAACGGCCATGCGGACAAGCGCTTGCTCATCGTTTTCGGTGGTGAGTATCGCATTGGCGATGGGCATATTGAAGTCAAGCCCGACTTTCGTGATGCCCGCGCCAGACTCATTGGCCACGAGTTCAAAATGATACGTCTCGCCGCGAACCACCGCGCCCAAAGCGATCAGTGCGTCAAATTCCTCGGTCTGCGCCAACATCTGCAATGCCAAAGGCACCTCCAGTGCACCGGGCACTGTGATGTATAAAATATCATCTTCGGCCACGCCTTGGGCCAACAGCTCTGATACGCAGGCCTGATACAGTCCTTCGCAAATATCGGTGTTAAAACGCGCCTGTACAATGCCAATGCGCAGCGCATCACCCGAGATAAGGGGTTTAAATTGCTCAATCATGGTCGAACTCCTAAAATATGGACTGCAATGCTTAAAGCAGCATTGTACGCGAATCCGCACCAACTTCGTGGCTTTACGGCGTCACCAAACTCGCGATTTTCGCCTGTATCATATCGACCGCGGCTTCATTGGCACCGTTGGGCAATATGACATCGGCAAACTGCTTGGTCGGCTCGACAAACTGGATATACATGGGACGAACCGTGTCCTCATACTGGGTAATCACCGACTCGACCGAACGGCCACGTTCTTGCGTGTCGCGTTGCAAACGGCGAATAAAGCACACATCCGTTGCCGTATCGACATAAATTTTCAGCGACATCATGTCGCGCAAAGCCGCATCGTACAGCGCAAAAATGCCTTCTAAAACAATCACTTTGACAGGCGCAATCATCACGGCATCTAACGCTCGATTGTCGGCGGCATAATCGTAAGTGGGCATTTCAATCGGTACGTTTTGACGCAAATCATTGAGCTGTTCAATCATCAGCGCCCAATCAAATGCATGCGGATGATCGTAATTTGTCTGCCTGCGCTGCTCAGGCGTCAAGCCACTTTGATCTCGATAGTAATTATCCTGCACAATCACCACCGTGTGCTCACTGCCCACCGCTTCAATGACTTTGCGCGTCACAGTTGATTTACCGCTGCCGCTGCCGCCTGCGATGCCGATGATGAATGGGGTACTCATAAAATTGCCTTAGATATGGGTGAAAATGAATACCGAATTTTAACAGAATCGCGCCGACCCGCCCACACAAAGCGAGCAGTCGCAAAAAACGGCTTGACTCTCGTCAAACCGTTTTGTGTGCGTGCTGCCAACCATGCATTACGATGGATCATACTCATAGGCCGTGTACGAAGGCACCCAATCGCGTTCGGCGAGGCGTTTTTCCATAACATCGTGCGAGACCGTGGCGACACCGAGGCGGTAAGCGCACTCGGTAACAGCGCGGGCGACGTGGTCAGTGACACTCATAAGGTCTGCGATTTTAGGAAACACAGCGCCCGTGGCGAGGCGCTCAGGTGTGACTTGCGCGGCGAGGGCAAATGACGCGTCGGTCATCATTTCTGCTTCGACGGTGCGTGCACCCGATGCGGCGACGCCCCAGCCAATACCGGGGAAAACGAAGGTGTTGTTGCCTTGGCCGATTTCGTGGGTTTTGCCTTTCCATTCGACCGCTGAAAACGGGCTGCCTGTCGCCATCCAGACTTTACCATCGGTCCAGCAAATGGCATCTTTGGGCAAAATTTCGGTGAGGTTGGTCGGATTGGACAATGCAAACACAATCGGTTTGGCGGTATTGACTTGCACCGCTTCAATCACTTTTTGATCAAATGAGCCGCCTTGACCTGACAGGCCGAGCAGCACGGTGACTTTCGCATTGCGGATGGTTTCGATTAAATTCGGGTTGGCGCTGGCATATTCCCAGTCGGCCAAATCGCTGCGTGGGTGCGCAAATGCCACTTTGTACTCTTCTAAACCTTCACGGTCATCTAAAATCAAACCACGCGAATCCAACACAAATATGCGCTTGCAGGCTTCTTCTGGCGTGAGGCCGAGTCGCACCAAACCATTGCGTACCTGCATCGCCACGCCGATACCACCTGCGCCCGCGCCGCTGACGAGAAACACCTGCTCGCACAGGGTTTTGCCCTGCTCTGTGGCGGCCAGCAGACCGGCCAACGCCATGGCGCCCGTGCCTTGAATGTCGTCATTGAAACTCGGCACTTTGTCGCGGTAGCGCGCCAAGGCTTCAAACGCAGTTGATTTGCTCAAATCTTCCCACTGCAACAATGCATTCGGAAAACGCTTGGCCCACGCCTCAATAAAGGCATCAACCATTTCAAAATATTTTGCGCCACGGATGCGCGGTTTGCGCACGCCAAGGTAAAATGGGTCTTCCAATAACTTCTTATTGTCGGTACCAAAATCAAGCACAACGGGCAAGCTGTTGGCTGGGTTAATCCCTGCGGTCAATGTGTACAAACTCAATTTACCCAAACAAATTGCAATCCCACCAAAACCCTGATCACCAATCCCCAAAATCCCCTCGGCATCGGTCACCACCGCGAGCTCGGTGTCGCTGTAACCAGCCAAAATTTCGTCGAGATTTTGATAGTTGTCCTCAGTCACCACCAAGCCACGCGGCGCACGGTAAATATGGCTGAATTCCTCAATCGCTTCACCGACTGTCGGCGTGTAGACAATCGGCAGCATTTCTTCAATGTGGGTTTGCACCAAGGCATAAAA
>CALMCK010000127.1 GCA_937862845.1 uncultured Burkholderiaceae bacterium
AAGTGCAAGAAGGCCCCGCCAGCAAAAGCTACGGCCTACAAGTCGCTCAACTCGCTGGCGTACCACGCGCCGTCATCAGCGCTGCACGCAAGCATTTAAGCGAGCTCGAAGCACAGCAGAATCAACACACGCAATTTGATTTGTTCAATGCGCCCGCCGTGATGGACAGTGCTGAGAATGAAGCAATGGCCAGCGTAGGGTTCACGCCGCATCCGCTGCTCGCCGAGTTGTCCAACATTGATCCAAATGAATTGACGCCCAAGCAAGCGCTTGATGCGTTGTATCTGTTGAAAAAAATGTTGTGAGTGCACGTGCAAACACACAGCCACACGACCACAAAAAACCCCACGATTTCGTGGGGTTTTTTGTGGTCGTTGCATTTCTTACGGTGTTTGTTTGGCCGCCGCATCAAGCAATGCATTGTTTGCGGGTTTAACGCCTTTGCCATTCATGCTCACACACATAGCATCGCTCATCACCTGACCTGCGTGAGTCAGATAGCATGAGTACACGCCATCATTCAAATACGCCTTAAAATTTGTGCGGATTTTTGATTCTGCTTCCACATCCGAAATCGCAACCGCAGCAGGCTCGGCGCCCAAGGATTGAGCGGCGCGTTTTTGTAATTTAGGGTTGGCCAATGTGCTGGCTTCGTGTACTTTAAGTGGGTCAACCGCAGCAATCACCACCGCTGGCTCGTCTGATTTTTTTGTATTTTCAGCCACGTCTTTTTTGTCGCCACATGCTTGCAGCAGCGCGATGCAAAGCAATGCGCCTGTGAATTTTTTTAAGCTAAACATTTTTTCCCTTTTTAGATTCATTGAGTAGTTTGGAGTTATTTCGTTTCTTTAACCAGTTCTGGATTTAAAGCCTTGTCATTGTACATTTTAAATTGGCGGTATATTTTATAGTAGGCCTGTCCTGTTTGCGCATCGGTAAGCAATTCGTTTAAGCATACGCCCAAATCATTGCGCTGTTCTTGCAGTGTGGCTAGTTTTTGTTGACAGGTTTGGATGTGGTTGTCAGTCACGTCGTGGCGCAAAGTTTGTGCGCGCATGGCTTTGATTTTTAGACTCATGATGGACATGCGGTCAATCATGGCGCCCGCTGTTTCGGAGTTGAGTCGGGCGTTTGTTTGGCGGGCGATATCGACGAGGCGGATGAGGATTTCTTCATCGACGCGCTCGGTGGCATCGTTGCGCGCTTGGTTGAATCCATCAATCGCACGTTTGTTGGCGGCGATTTCGTCGCCTGTGACGGTGGTGCGGCGGGCGAGATCCTCCTCTGCCCAGAGTGAAGCATTGTTGAAATGATTGGTTTCTATCCAGGACCAGACGCCGTTGTTGTGGATTTTAGGGCGTTGGGTGAAGTCATCTTGGGCAAGGCAGGTGTCGTGAAATGCCATGATGTGGTGGGCGAGGATGTCTGCGAAAAATTCGGTGTGGTTCATTTGGCTCTCAATGTCAGAATAAAATCAAAACGGCAGCGTCGCATCGGGTATCAATGCAAGCAGGGCAAGTCGAAAATCGTGCTGGATTCGGTGCAGCGCATCGAGGTGGTCAGCCTCAAAGCGCAACACAATCACAGGCGTTGTGTTGGATGCGCGTGCGAGTCCAAAGCCATCAACATAGTCAGCGCGCACGCCATCGACGGTGTTGATGCGTGCGCCGTGAAACACACCGACGCATTCGAGTTGTTCAATCAAAGCATGTCCTTCGCCTTCGTTGATGGCGATGTGCAACTCTGGTGTGGAAATGGCTTGCGGCAGACCATTGAGTTTGGCGGTGATGGCGGCCGCGTCGGGCAACTGCGCGAGTATCGCGAGCAAGCGCGCACCCGCATACAAACCGTCATCAAAACCGCCCCAACGATCGGCGAAAAACAAATGCCCGCTCAATTCGCCGCCAAACGGTGCGCCCGTGTCGTGCATTTTGGCTTTCATGAATGAATGCCCCGTTTTCCACATGACGGGCACGCCGCCGTGTCGCTCGATGAGCGGTGCAAGGTGGGCGCTGCATTTCACATCAAAAACAATTGGCGCACCTGGGTGACTTGCTAAAACATCTTCAGCAAACAGCATGACTTGGCGGTCAGGATAGATGATGTCGCCAGACTTGGTCACCACGCCCAGTCGGTCTGCATCACCATCGAATGCCAGTCCGATTTCTGCATCACTCTCGCGCAATGCTTTTTGTAAATCGCGCAGGTTTTCTGCTTCTGCGGGGTCGGGGTGGTGGTTCGGAAAACGACCATCGACCTCGCAAAACAAATCAATCACGGTGCAGCCCAAACGCTCGAAAATCTCCACCGCAGCGACACCGCCGACACCATTGCCACAATCGATGGCCACCGTCATTGGTCGTGCAAGGCGCACATCGTCAATCAATGCGTCGATGTAGGCGGGCAAGATGTTTTCGGCCCGCACCACGCCCTCAGTATGCGCCGTGTGCAGCTGGCCGTTGACAATCCGCTCTCGCAGATTGTTGATGTGTGCGCCGTGGAGTGTCGTGCCGCCGAGCATGATTTTTAAGCCATTGTAGTTGGGCGGGTTGTGGCTGCCCGTCACCGCCACGCCCGAGCCCGTTTTAAAATAAGCGGTCGCGAAATACAGCGTCGGCGTCGGCACCATGCCGATGTCGATCACATCCACACCCGCCAACACAATGCCCTGTGCCAACGCAGTCAACAAACGCTCGCCTGACAAGCGACCGTCGCGACCGAGCACCAAAGTGGCAATGCCGCGCTCATGGGCCACGGTGCCGAGCGCATGGCCAATCTGGCGCACAGTCTGCTCGGTCAATGTCTCATCGACGATGCCACGGATGTCGTTGGCCTTGAATATGTGCGGTGAAAGCGTGGGTTTGTCGTCAGTGGTCATGAGTGAATGTGTGTGGTTAAAGCCATGCGGCTGTAAAATATCAGGCATATTGTAGCAAGTGTCTCCCTTTGGCTGAGGTTTTTCGCTAAAATAGTGGGCGCGTCCGATGGTGCTCACGCTCATCGATGACTGCACGAGAACGAATGCAAATAAAAATACAATCACAGAGGATACCATGTCAAAGCAACCGAACCAACAGCCCGCTTGGGCCGCACTGACCGCCCACAAAGCTGCCTTGAGCGACTCACTCACGCAGTCGAATCAAATGAGCGCCAGTGCCGCGGGGATTTCCCTTGATTTTTCTCGTCAACTGGTCAATGACGAAACGCTGGGTTTGTTTGAACAGCTGCTCAATGAGCAAGATTGGCAAACGTGGCAAGCCAAAATGTTTGGTGGTGAAGCGATTAACACATCAGAAAACCGTGCGGTGCTGCACGTCGCATTGCGCGGCTCATACAATGGCAGCGATGCAGCGATTAACGATGAGGTCAACGCATCACTCGGCGCGAATGGTTTTGTCGCATTCGCTGAAGCCGTGCGCCGCGGTGAGGTTAGAAGCCACACGGGCGAGGCATTCACCGACGTGGTGAATCTCGGCATTGGTGGTTCAGACCTTGGCCCACGTTTGATTTGTCATGCACTGGCCGATCAGTCTGCCACGCCGCGTGTGCACTTTGTCGCGAATCTGGATCCTGTCGAAATGCAGCGTGTTTTACATGGCTTGAATCCTGCGACCACGATGTTTATTTTGTCATCAAAAAGTTACTCGACCATGGAAACACAGGCCAATGCTGAAGCGGCCGTTGCATGGTTGAGCGCAGGCATTCAAGCGGATGCGAGTGCGATTAAGGCTGCGCATTTTTGCGCCGTGTCAAACAACATTCAAGCGGTCAGCGCATGGGGCATTGACATCAGTCGCTGCTTCACGCTGCCTGAATGGGTGGGTGGGCGTTTTTCATTGTGGTCGGCGGTCGGCTTGTCGATTGCGATTGCGATTGGCGAGGTTAAATTCCGTGAGCTGCTCGCGGGTGCGCACGAGATGGATACGCATTTTCTCACTGCGCCCATGCGCGAAAACTTGCCCGCGCTGCTCGCGGTGCTCGGCGTGTGGAATACAAATTTTCACAACGCACAAACCCACGGCGTGATTAGTTATTGTGAGCGCTTGCGCTACTTGCCTGATTATTTGCAACAACTCGAAATGGAATCAAACGGCAAGTGCGTCGATAAAGAGGGTCAGGCAGTCACTTATGCCACGTCACCTGTTTTGTTCGGCGGTTTGGGCACGACCACGCAGCACAGTTTTTTTCAAATGCTGCACCAAGGCACACACACCGTGCCGCTCGACATCATCAGTCTATCGAGCGAGACCGCGCCACGCATGTATGAAGGTGACACACGCGCCGATGATTTGCTGCTGTTTGCGCGCGCCCAGTCCGACGCGCTTGCCTACGGTGTGGCGGCGTTGCCCGCGAGTTTGCGCGATGTGTGGTTGGCCAAACCGAGCTACAGTCATTTCCCTGCCAATCGCCCGAACAGCCGCATTCATCTAAACGAGCTCACGCCGAAAACCCTCGGCGCTCTGATTGCCATGTATGAGCACAAAACATTTTTGCAAGGTGTGATTTGGCATGTCAATAGCTTCGATCAGTGGGGCGTTGAGCTGGGCAAAGTGATGTTTGGCGCGATGAAGTAAATGCAATGTTGAAAATGCCGCCACATATTTTGCAAAAAAATGTGGCGCATCACACACACAAATACCCGAGGCCAGATTGGCCGACTTGAAAGTGCTGCTGAATGAGTTATTTAATAGTTGCGTTTATCGTATCGTTTCTGTCCACGATGTGGCTGTTGCACAACCACCATTTGCACAGTCATTTGTCACACGACGATGACTTGGACGGTCCGCAAAAATTCCATACCAGCCCCGTGCCGCGCATTGGCGGCGTTGGCATTGCCTTGGGCATGCTGGCGTTTGCGGCGCTGGCTTTTTTTCGTGGCCATCCGCAGGCGGGCTACATAGGCATACTGCTGCTGTGTGCATTGCCTGCATTTTTATCGGGCATTGCTGAAGACTTGACGGGGCGTGTGTCGCCGTTGTGGCGCTTGTTGTTCACGGCGCTGTCGGCATTGCTTGCGGGTCTATTGATTGATGCCAGAATTGTTGATTTGGATATATTTGGCACAGATGGCGCGATGAAAATCACGGTGATCAGTTTGATTTTTACCTCTTTCTGTGTGGCCGGGATTGCCAACGCCGTGAACATCATTGACGGGTTTAATGGTCTGTCCTCCATGGTGGTTTTCACCATGCTGTCTTCATTGCTCTATGTGGCTTTTTCTGTCAATGACTTGATGGTGATGTCTTGCGCCCTTGCGTTGATGGGGGCGATTCTTGGTTTTTTTGTGTGGAATTATCCGTCGGGGAATATTTTCTTGGGCGATGGTGGTGCGTATCTCATCGGATTTTTGGTGGGAATTCTGGCGGTATATTTGGTCAATCGTCACCCCATGGTGTCGCCGTGGTACCCCGTTTTGTTGTTTATGTATCCGCTGGTTGAAACCCTGTTCTCCATGTATCGCCGCCGCGTGATACAGCGAAAAGCAGCCAGTGTGCCTGATGGCGTGCACCTGCACAGTTTGTTGTATCGCCGCATGCTGCGCTGGACGCTGGGGTATCAGCATATTCCGCATGCGCATCGAAATGCCATGACATCACCTTATCTTTGGTTGCTGTCCTCTTTGGCGGTCGCGCCTGCGACTTTGTTTTTTCAATACACGTGGGTGTTGCTTGGTTTTTGTGTGCTGTTTGTGGCCAGTTATATTTGGGTGTACTGGCGTTTGGTTCGCTTCAAACAGCCCGTGTGGCTTGGCTGGTTGCACATGTACCGCCACAAATCTGATAAAAAGAAACAATGAGTATCAAAATTGAGTATTTATAAAACCGAGCAGTTGCTCGGTTTTTTAATGGGCGTCTCATGCGTCGTATGGCAAGGTCTCAGCAAACACGGCCTGCGCGTTGAGATAGTTGGCCAGCTTGGCGACGTGCGGGTGGGCTTCGCGCCATTCGAGGGTCGGTAGGCGATAGTCGAGAAAGCCGAGCATGCAAACAGTGCTGACATCGGCGAGGCTGTACATATTGTTGGCACACCACAGATGATGGGTTAGGTGTGTTTCCATCAGGTCGAGGCCGCGCATGATTTTCGCTGTTTGGCGGTCTATCCATGGCGGGTGCTGTTTGTCGGCGGGTCGCATGGTGGTCTCGACGCGAATTTTAACGCCTGCATCGAGCATGCCGTCGGCCAGCGCTGCCCATTTTTTGACGGCCAGCCTCATGGTCATGTCGCTGGGTATGTGCATCGGTGCGATGTCTTCGAGGAAGTCCTCAATCACGCGTGAGTCATATACTGTGTAGCCGTTGTTTAAAATTAAACAAGGAACTTGACCGAGTGGGTTGTGTGCGTCAATCAGATTGGTCGCTTCCCATGGCGCGTCGAGGATGAATTCGAATGGCAGGGATTTTTCGGTGAGCAAAATGCGGATTTTGCGGGTGAATGGTGAGGGTTGTGCGCCGATGAGTTTCATGGTTGTCTCCTGATGGGATGAAATGAATGAACATGATTGATGGGCGGCCGCAGGTTTTGAGTCTTCTTGATAAGCGGTTGTGCAAACATAGTACGCGTGTGTGGGTAATAAAAAAACCTTTATTTGACAGCGGAAGTCAATCAACGATTCTGTGGGTGGTGGAATTGCAAATGCCGAGCGATGCTCGGCATTTTCATGAAGCAGTGCATTGAGACTCAATCGCCCAGCACAATACCTTCGCGACGGGCGTCCGCACCGCCTTGATAGCCGTTTTCGGTTTTGACGATGGCGGACAGGCCACTGGTGGTTTCGCCTTCAACTGCGTCGTGGCCTTTGGCTTTGAGTTCTGCCAAAACGACATCCAAACCGCGACCTTTTTCGACTTCGGTTTTGCCGTTGTTGCGGCTGCCGAAGTGGGCGGCGTTCACTGCGCTTTGCGGGTCCATTTTGTAGTCGATGAGGTTGACGAGGGTTTGAGCGACGTAGTTGATGATGCGAGAGCCGCCGGGTGAGCCTGTGATCATTTCCAACTGGCCTTTGTTGTCAAACACGATGACGGGCGCCATGGATGAGCGTGGACGTTTGCCCGCTTGGACGCGGTTGGCGACCATGCTGCCGTCTTTGTTGACTGGTGTGAATGAAAAGTCAGTGAGCTGATTGTTGAGCAACATGCCTTTGACGAACTGGCGTGAGCCGAATTGATCTTCAATCGAGGTGGTCATCGACACGGCGTGACCCTCTGCATCGACAATGCTGATGTGCGAGGTGGAGGTTAATTCGGGTGAGCCGACATCGACGCGCGCGACTTTTTTCATTTCATCGGGCACACCAGCGGTGGCTTTGCCTGCGACAGACACATCGTCTTTGATGAGGGCTGAGCGTTGCGCAAGATAGCCTTTGTCAATCAATGCTGCGGTGGGCACTTTGACAAAATCCGCATCTGCTAAATACATGCCGCGATCGGCAAAAGCGTAGCTGCCCGCTTCGGTGAAGCGATGGATGGTGGTGGCTGAGCTGGCAGGGTTGGCTTGCAAGTCAAAGCGATCGAGCATGCCGAGGATTTGCAACACCGTCACGCCGCCAGAGCTGGGCGCCGCTGGCCCGCAAACTTTATGGCCACGATAATCGCCGCAGACCGCGGTGCGCATTTTGGCTTGATAACCCGCCATGTCTTTGAGCGTCATGGTGCCTGGATTGGTTGGGTGGCTGTTGACTTTGGCGACGATGGCTTTGGCCACTTCACCTGTGTAAAAGCCTTTGGCGCCTTGTTTGGCGATGATTCTGAGGACTTTTGCATACTCGGGATTCTTCAGTGTGCTGCCAGCGGCTTTTGGCGTGGTGCCATCGGCGTCATAAAAATATGCTTTGGCGGCATCGTCCTTGTTTAGGTATTTCTCGCCCGCCAAAAGGCTGTTGAGGCGAGGTGAAATCGCGAAGCCATTGTCCGCCAGTGCAATCGCAGGTTGAAACAGCTCGGCCCAAGGCAGCTTGCCCTCGCGCTTGTGTGCCAGTGCCAACATGGAGACCACACCCGGCACGCCGACGGATTTACCACCGACCACCGCATCATAAAATGCCATGTCCGCGCCCGCGCTGGTTTGGAAGAGATTTTCATCAACCGCCGATGGAGCGGTTTCACGGCCATCGTAATTGTTGACTTTTTTGCCATCGTACGTGAGTAAAAACGCGCCGCCCGTGATGCCTGAAGACTGTGGCTCGGTCAAGCCCAAGACCAGTTGCGCGGCAATCGCAGCATCCACTGCCGAACCGCCTTTTTTAAGGATGTCGTATGCCGCCTGTGTTGCCAGTGGGTTGGCCGTGGCCGCCATGAATTTTTTAGACTCAACCGAGGTTTTGCCTTGTTTGAAGCCGCTCGCCGCTTCTGGCGCGTCTTGGGCAATGGCGTGGGCACTGCCAAACAGCAATGCGGTTAAGGTGGCGAGTTTAAAAAAGTGGTGTGATGATGTCATGAAACGTCTCCTATGGGGATATGGTTATAGTTTTAGTATTGAGCGCTTTGGTGCAGGATTGGGTCCGCTTGAATCAAGGGCGTTGGTCGTGCAGCCCATTTGTTTATACCAAGCACTTAATCTCTCCACATTAACAGAAAGTTTCCAAAATAAAAAGGGGAGAATGACACTCAAGAATGACCGTGGTCGGCGCCGTGCTGTGGTTTTTGCGCTAATAAATTGAAAATAAATGGTTTTTCTACGGTTTCTCTCAAAACACGCCTTGCCAATTGAGTCAATTTGTAATATCATACAAAGCTAACCTTTTTGTTTCGAGGTTTTAAAGGGTGTTTTAATCAAAAAACACTAATTTAGTCATCTAGCTCGACCAATCGCAGTCGAGAATGGAGTTTATAATGAGTCACAATGGAC
>CALMCK010000128.1 GCA_937862845.1 uncultured Burkholderiaceae bacterium
TGGTGGGCATGGGCTTTTATGTGGGCGATGATTGAGGTGTGGCGGTGCAATGGTGCCGTGCTGGTTGCATTTTGCTGTTCGCTTTAATGAGCGAGTAGTGCAGAATAAACAGAAATAATTTTATGAGTTAATCGGTAAATCAAAGGCTGGTTGCTCCAGCCAAATCAGTGGTTTTTTGTTTTTGGATTGAATGTTTTTTTTCAGGCGCTCAGTGAATGTGGGTTTGTTCAGCATGAGGTTTTGTTGCCATGTGCTGCCCAAAAAAGTCATCCACACATGTCCGTGTTGCTGATAGTGCAGGGCCGCGGGTGAGAGCTGTTGATTCAACCAGGCCAAGTGTGCGTGCGGCTCTCTGCTGCCGTCGGTGGGCGCTGTGATGATGTGCTGGGTCAGGCTGGGCCATTGCTCGAGGGTTTGCGTTGATATTTGGCGTGAGTGTACGCTGCTGTGAAGCCACAGGCTGTTGATGGGGTGTTGCTTGGTGGCGGTGCGGGCCAGGTTGACGGGGTGCTCAAACCAAAGCATTTGTATTTCTGTGAGCAAGGTTTGCCAACGCTTCAAGTCCGCACCATGGGGTAAAAATGATTCGAGCTGGTCGCTTTGCGCCAAGACCAAATCAGGAGCATGGTAGTCAAACTCGGTTTCGGTGCGGATAAACCATGCGTTGGTGCGGGCAATGTGTATGTGCCACTGCCACTCGGCCAGCCATGGTGCGATGGACTCAATCAAAGCGCGCATTTCGTCTTCGCGGATACTCGATTCTGGCAAACCGATGAGCGTCACGTGGTCTCGCTCTGCGCGCCAGTAGACGGGCGATAGGCTGAACCAGCGAGCGGGTGTTTTGTTTTGAATGTCCGCAATCGCTTCAGGTATGCCAGAGCTGGCGGCATCGAGCAGGGCATTGCCTGTGTCGATGGGCAGGTTTAACTCATTAAGGGCGAACACCGTCGCGGCGTTGTTCGGGCACTGATCGGGTGAAATCATGGCGCTGCGCTGCATTTGCGCATCATCGAGTGCTTTGAGCACTGGGTATTGGCTCAACATATCCGCTGGTTGCCCTGTGTGGTCGTGTGTGAGCGCATAGCGCAGGGCGTCGGCGGGCAGGGTGGCGTGGCTGATGATGGTGTTCGATGTGGTCATGGTGTCGATTTAGTTGTCAGGTGGCTCAGTATTTATCAGAGATGATGATAAACTATTACCTTTGCCGCAGCGATGGTTTTGCGGTTTTTTGTTGACACCCTTTAGAATAAGATACATGGAAAAACTATTTAAAAACTCCTATGAATGGCTGCTCGGCTGGCGCTACACACGCTCGTCGCGTGGCTCGCATAAAAGCGGTTTGATTTCATTGATTTCAGCATTGTCCATTGTTGGGATTGCCTTGTCGGTGGCGGCACTCATCATCGTG
>CALMCK010000129.1 GCA_937862845.1 uncultured Burkholderiaceae bacterium
GCCCGACGTACCGCCCGCAATGCGGGCAAAACTGTAGTCGACTTCTGGGAAATCTGCTTTTAAAACGCCTTGCACTTGCTTTGCTTTCGCAGTGGTTTGCTCAAGCGTGGTGCCAATCGGTGTTTTAAAGTTAATGTTTAACTCAGAGTAATCACCCTGCGGTATGAACTCTGTGCCCACAATCGGGATGATTAAAAAACTGGCGAGAAAGGTCACCAACGCAACGCCCAATGTGGCCAAGCGGTGGCGCAGTGCGCGCACCAGCAAACGCTGGTACATTTGGCTGAAGCGCTCAACATAGGACTCAAACCACACCAGCACTTTTGCCCCGCGTCTTTTTTCCAGCGGCACATGCGCATCGGGATCGTACCAAATCGATGACAACATGGGGTCGAGCGTGAAAGACACAAACATCGAGAGCAACACGGCCACCACGACTGTGATGCCAAAAGGATGGAAGAACTGACCAATCACACCGCCCATGTATGCAATCGGTAAAAACACCGCAACAATACTCAATGTCGTTGCCAAAACAGCCAAGCCGATTTCCTTGGTCGCCTCGATTGACGCTGTGTAATGGTCTTTGCCCATTTGCACGTGGCGCACGATGTTTTCGCGCACCACAATCGCGTCATCAATCAGCAGGCCGACCGACAGCGACAGCGCCATCAAGGTCATGGTGTTAATCGTGTAGCCGAGCAAATAAATAATTGCAAACGTACCAATCATCGCAACAGGCAACGTCAACGCCGTGATCACGGTGCTGCGCCATGAGTGCAAAAATAAAAACACAATTAAAATCGTTAAGAATGCGCCTTCAAAAATCGTATTGCGCACTTCATTCACACTGGTTTTGATGGATTGCGATTGGTCGGTGCGCGTGGTGATTCTAATGTCTTCGGGTAAGTCTTTTTTCAAGTCGGCCAACACGGCGCGCACGCCATCGGCCACTGCCAACGTGTTGCTGCCACTTGATTTGGAAATAGACAGTGCCAGTGTCGGATCTCCGTCGGTCAATGACGCACTGCTTTTTTCTGCGACACCGTCCTCAACGGTCGCAACCTGCGACAGATACACAGGCAAACCGCCGCGCACACCGACCACAATCCGCCGAAAGCCATCCAAGTCGACAATCAGGCCTTTGACTTGAACAATCACCTGCTTCTCTTGGTTGTCAATGATGCCCGCTGGCAGTTCTTGGTTGTTTGCTTGAATCGCACTGGCCACTGTATCCACGCCAATGCCCAAACTCTCGAGTTTGGCTGAATCCAAAATAATGTTGATTTGCCGGTCCACACCACCGAGCACTCTGACCTCGCCAACGCCCGCGACGGTTTGCAGGCGCTGTTTGATGGTGACATTGGCAATATCCGTCAAGTCGCGCAAGCTGCGCTGCTCGGTCGATGAGAGCGCCAATTGCATGATCGGCTGCGCATTGGGGTCGCGTTGCGACACCACTGGGGCGTCGACACCATCGCGCAAACCGCGCCGGGCCAACTCAACTTTTGCCCGCACGTCTTGCATGGCAAGGCCCATGTCGCTGCCCAGATTAAACTCGGCAACCACGACCGACACACCTTGGTATGAGCGAGACGTTAAATTTTTAATGCCGCTGACCGTGTTGAGCGCTTCCTCAATCGGGCGCGACACATCGCTTTCAACCGATGTCGGTGCGGCGCCGTTGTAATCAGTTGTCACAATGATGACTGGCACCGTCACTTCAGGGAATTGATCGACCGCCATGCGCTGATAGCCGAGCGTACCCAATACCACGAGTGCCAGCATAACCATGACGGCAAAAATGGGGTTTCTAATACTGACTTGGGTGAACCACATAGTGACACTTTCTTTTATTTTTTATCGGCGCTGGGTTCAACTGTTTTTGCGGCGGCGGCATTGTCATCGAGAACGTTAATACTGATGCCTTCTTTGAGCGTGCCCAAATCCAAGCGCACCACGCGCTCACCCGCGGTCAAACCGCTGTTGATTTGTACCGCAGCATCAATCGCGTCACTGGCACGTGCGCCTGTCTCTACAAACTGCTTGACCAGTTTGCCATCTATGATTTTATAAACAAAGGTTTTATCGCCGTCAGTGTGCAGCGCGGCGGCGGGAACCGTTAATGAATTGGCCATGCTGGCGAGAATGATTTTGCCCTGCGCAAACATGCCTGCTTTAAGTTGTCCCGTCGAGTTGTCCACGCGAATATAAATCAAATAACTGCGCGAGCCATTTTGTGCGGCAGGATTGATACGCTCGACCGTTCCATTGAATCCTTGCGCCATGCCCGCACTGGTGAGCTCCACCGTTTGACCGACATGAACACTGCCGACCTGCTCTGCTGAAATCGGCGCGGCCAGCTCGAAGCTGTCAATATTGACAATGCTGAACATCGCCGTGTCATTGCTCACTGTGTCGCCCTTGAGCGAGCTGCGACTGGCGATATAGCCTGACACAGGCGCTTTGATGATTGTCTCACTCAAAGCATGCTCTGCAATCAGCAAGGCTTGCTTCGCATTGTTGAGCTGGGTTTGCGCGGCGACTTTATTGGCATCGAGTTTATCGAGTGCCATTTTTGAGATGAAGCCTTCTTGTTGTAGCTGCTGATTGTTTTTGTAGTCGGTTTGCGTCACGTCATAGCTGCTTTGTGCCGACTGTAGACTGGACAAGGCTTGTTGGTATTGCGCCCGATAAGTGGTGCTCACCAATTCTGCCAACACCTGACCTTCGCGCACAGCATCGCCTTCACGCACCAACATTTTGCTCACTTCACCACTCGCGCGTGGGCGCACAATCGTTTGCACATACGGACTGAGCGAACCTGACAAGGGCAGTGCCTGTTCAAATACACTGTCGCCCACCGTCATGACTTCACTCAATTTAATTTGCAGCTCGGTAATCGGCACGGCTTTGGCACGTGCCGCTTGAGTGAGAGATTGATAAACGCGATACGCCACCACGGCCACCAAGACGATGGCCAGCGCCATTAGAAAAAACTTGAGCCAAGATCGACTTGTCGGTTTACTAGGGGGCGCAGAATAATACGGATCAGATTGCGGCATAAAACTCTTTCGCTGATAAATTAAAAGCATGCGTTCAAAGCAAAGACATGCCTTGGGCATTTTAGTCAGTATCGTAAAACATTTACATGGATAAATCGTGTTCTTAAATCAATGCAAAGGCGGCACAACTCAAACCAAGCGGCAGCCACCTCATCAAACACCTAACCTTTTGCAATCAATTTAAAATCGCGGATGCGGAAACCAACCGCAAACAAAGTGGCAAAATAAACCACAGCAGCCCCCACAATAATACCGAGCAACCAAGAAACATGTTTGAGCTTATTGGCCAGACCCGCACCTGCCACCCAGTCGATGCGGCCATTGACCCAATACACTGCCGCCGACATCACGGCCAGAGCAATAAATACTTTGGCAAAAAACACCAGCCAGCCCTGTCCAGCATGTAACGTGCCGCGCTTGACCAACAAACCCGCGAGTATCGCCGCGTTCAAACAAGCGCCCAGCCCAATCGCCAGCGCCAAACCCGCATGCCCAAAAATCGGCACAAAAATCAGATTCATGCCCTGCGTCGCCACCAAAACAAACACCGCAATCTTGACAGGTGTGCGGATGTCCTGCTTGGCATAATAAGCGCCCGCCAACACTTTAACACTGATTAAACCCACCAAACCGACCGCATACGCACTGACTGCTTGCGAGGTCATCAACGCTGCCCGCACGTCAAACTTATCGCCCTGATACAGCGTGCTGGTCAGCGCCAATGCCATCAAACCGAGTCCCGCAGACGCAGGCAAAGCCAACAAACACGTCAAACGCAAACCCCAGCGCAGCAAGTCATTGTACTCTTGCTCATCATCCAAACTGTGCGCTCGCGTCAAGCTGGGCAACAAAATCGTGCCCAAAGCCACACCCAAAATCGCGGTCGGAAACTCCATCAATCGGTCGGCGTAAGTAATCCATGACACCGCCCCCACCTGCATGTGCGTCGCGATATTGGTATTGATAATCAAACTGATTTGCGCGACCGCCACCGCCAAAGTCGCGGGCACCATTTTTGACAAAACATTGCGCACGCCTGCATCGCGCAGCGCCTCAAGCACATTGAAAGAAATGCGCGGCAACATACCAATTCGATACAAAGCCGGCAGCTGCCAAGCCAACTGCACCACTCCACCGACCACAACACCCACTGTCATCGCCAGAATCGGCGGATCAAAATGCGGCGCCAACCACAAAGCGCAGACCACCATGATTAAATTCAACAACACCGGCGTGAACGCAGGTGTTTTAAAGTCTTTCCACGTATTGAGCACGCCCGCACTTAAAGCCGCCAACGACATAAAAACAATGTACGGAAACATAATCTGCGTCATCAAACTCGCCTGCGCATAGCGCTCTGTGCCAAACGCCATGCCACTCGCCACCAGCGCCATCACCCCACTGATAAACACCACGCCCAACACGGTAATTAAACTGACCATCCAAAACAACACGGTCGCGACACGATCGACCAACAGCTTGGTCGCATCATGGCCATCGACCGTTTTGGATTTTGCTAAAATCGGGATAAACGCCTGAGAAAACGCGCCTTCAGCAAACAATCGGCGCAACAAATTGGGGATGCGGAACGCAATAAAAAATGCATCCGTGCTCGCACCCGCACCAAAAATCCGCGCCATCAACGTCTCGCGCGCCAAACCGACAATCCGTGACAACAGCGTCAAGCCGCCCACAGAGGCCAGCGTTTTAAGTAAATTCATAAACACCAAACAATAAAAATTGCACCATTAACCACACCCAAACAACGAAAAAGCTGCAAAAATGCTGCAAAATTTCAGTCACAAGCCACGATGTGCGCGGCAAACGCTGAAAGTGATTGCGTCCGTCCGAGAAAAATGGTATATTTTACAGCTATTTTCTTGATTCGCCTTTGTTTTTATGCGATTTATCGTTGATAATCCCGCGTCATCGCAATGAGAAGTTTCACAAAACAACGTGCAACACCGTTTGTTATTGCGCTTTGCGCAAAGCGCACTGCAAGCCGCCAATCAAGTACACGTAGAAAATCGATTTTCACTCATATTGCAATTAAAGGATTACATTCATGGCAAATACAGCACAAGCACGCAAACGCGCGCGCCAAGCCGTCAAACAAAACGCACACAACGCTTCACTGCGTTCAGAATATCGCACAGCCGTTAAAACCGTGCGCAAAGCAATCGCAGCTGGCGATCAAGCCGCTGCAAACGCTGCATTCCGCTTGGCCACTAAAGTCATCGACACCATCGCTGACAAAAAAATCGTTCACAAAAACAAAGCAGCCCGCCATAAAAGCCGCTTAAATGCAACGATTAAAGCACTGGCCGCTTAATTCATTGAGCTTCAGCCAAAAGCGAAACCGACGGGTTTCGCTTTTTTTTATGCTTTTGTAGAGCTTTCAAGCCACCAAACCATGCGCGTCGCAAATACGCGTTATAATGCCCTCCAATGACAAGCAATAAATATGATAAGGAGAACAGCATGTCCGCATACACTTGGCTCATCATCGGCGCCATCCTCATTTCCGTCGAACTCGCCACCGGCACCATTTACCTGCTGATGCTCGGCGTCGCCACCGTGCCCGCATGGATAGTTGAGCGGATGGGCGGCTCGTTTTTGGCACAAACCATCACCTACCTTATCTGCGCAGCCGTACTGGTCACCATCGTGCGCCGCGTACGCCAGAATCGCAAGGGCAAATACACACCGAATGCCGCCGATGATTTAGACGCGGGTGGCATCGTCCATGTGTCTGAGTGGCAAGACGGCATGGGCCGCACACACTATCGCGACAGCATCTGGCAAGTCAGCCTAGAAGGCAACGCCACAGCACCTGTCGACGGCAAATACCGCATTGTCCGCCTTGACGGCACACAAATTATCGTCACCCCACTTTAACCCTTTCTCGGAGAAAACCATGGATCTAATTACATTCCCTCTCATTATTATCGTACTGTCCGTATTGTTTGTACTGCAAGCCGTTAAAGTCGTTCCACAACAAAATGCATGGGTGCTTGAGCGTTTCGGCAAATATCAGAAAACATTACTCCCAGGCCTGAACATCATCATTCCATTCATGGATCGTGTCGCCTACAAGCATTCACTTAAAGAAGTTGCGATGGACGTGCCCAGCCAAGTCTGCATTACCAAAGACAACACGCAATTGCAAGTAGATGGCGTGCTGTACTTCCAAGTCACCGACCCCATGCGCGCCTCATACGGCTCATCCAACTTTATCTTTGCCATCACCCAGCTCGCACAAACCAGCCTGCGCAGCGTGATTGGCCGCCTTGAATTGGATAAAACGTTCGAAGAACGTGACATCATCAACGCACATGTGGTCTCCGTGCTTGACGAAGCCGCGACCAACTGGGGCGTTAAAGTGCTGCGTTATGAAATTAAAGACTTGGTGCCACCAGCAGCCATTCTGCACTCAATGCAAGCTCAAATCACCGCCGAGCGTGAAAAACGTGCCCTCATCGCCGCATCTGAAGGCCGCAAACAAGAGCAAATCAATATCGCCACCGGTGAGCGCGAAGCCTTCATCCAACGCTCTGAAGGCGAAAAACAGGCCGCCATCAATAAAGCCCAAGGTGAAGCAGCTGCTATTCTTGCCGTCGCCGAAGCGAATGCCAGCGCACTGCGCCAAATCGGTGCCGCCACTCAGTCAGAAGGCGGCGTGTCGGCAATGAACTTAAAAGTCGCCGAGCAGTATGTCGAAGCTTTCCAAAACATGGCCAGCAAAAACAACACCCTCATCGTTCCTGCCAACATGGGTGATATTTCCACACTCATCAGCAGCGCGCTCAAAATCGTGGATGGCCAGAAAGCAAAATAAATTTTCGTTCATTGCCGACATCCTCATCGCAGCCATTCACTGACTGCGATATTTTTATGCTCCTCTCGAAAACCCGACATGCCCACTTTAACTTTAGAGCACACCTCAAACATCCGCTTTGACACACACGACACATTGCGTGCGTTAAACCACACATTGCTTGCATCAGGCCAATTCAATGAGCTCGACATCAAAAGCCGCGCTGTGTGCATGACCGACGTCGTGATTGGCACAGAGGCCGATGAGCGCGGCTTTGTCATCATCAAACTCGGCCTGCTCTCTGGACGCAGCGTCGCAGTGCGCGATGGCATTGCCGATGCGCTGCTGGCGCAAATCCAGCAACTCATTCCTGCACCGACGGGCTTGACGGTCCAATACTGCATTGATTTGGTCGAACACGAACGTGAACGCTACCGCAAAGCCTTCGTTGCCAATACCATTTGACGGCCTTCCGGTTTTTG
>CALMCK010000130.1 GCA_937862845.1 uncultured Burkholderiaceae bacterium
CCCCAGCCACTCAAGGCCCAAATCAGGCAGAGTGCTATGATGTACTGCGGGCCTGTGATTTTGGTGCGTTTGGTTTTTTCAGTGCTGTGTGCGGATTTTTGCGCAGTGCGTTTTTCGGCGCGCAAGTGGCGCAGAGTGACGATAAAAATCGAAGCAGCCAAAACCAACTCGCCCCAAGCATACGCTCGGCTGAGCGGCGAAATATCGGCGTAGGCGCGCGTCACGCCTTCTAACACATACAACAAAATCAGCAAACTCAAAACCTGAAAACCGCGTCGCTCGCCGCGCCAAGTTTTAAACACGTAGGGTAACAGCAGCATGCCCTTCAAAGCGAACCACGTACCGCCGTCGCGCAATGGCGCGCCAATGGATTCCCAAATCGCACACAGAACGATGAGGGCGATGATGAGGGCGGGCAATGTGAACTTGACGCTGCGTGGGATGTCGGATTTCATGGGTTGTTGTGTGCTGGCATTCATGCGGCATTACCGATGGAGTTTGAGGGCGATTTTGGCCAAATGTGCGCCCGCAAACAGCGCGAGTTTTTTTTCGGTGTCATCGACGGCACGTGCGCCATTGGCACCCGCCAGATGAGAGGCGCCATAAGGTGTGCCGCCGCTGCTGGTGTGCATCAAATCGGCTTGGCTGTATGGCAAACCGACCAGCACCATGCCGTGGTGTAACAGCGGCGTCATCATCGATGTGAGGGTGGTTTCTTGGCCGCCGTGCATCGATCCTGTGCTGGTGAATACACTGGCGGGTTTGCCAATCAGTGCGCCGTTTTGCCAAAGGGCGCTGGTTTGGTCGATGAAGTGTTTCATGGGCGCGGCCATGTTGCCAAATCGGGTCGGTGAGCCGAGCGCGAGACCCGCACAGTTTGATAACTCATCCAATGTGGCGTACGGCGCACCTTCGGGTGGAATGGCGGCGATGGCGACATCGGTCTGCGCGGCGACGGGTGGCACAGTGCGCAGCTTCGCTTCGATGCCGCCGACTGACTCAATGCCTTGCGCGATGTATTCGGCAAGGGTGCGCGTGTGGCCGCCGCGTGAGTAAAATAAAACTAGAATATAAGGGGTGCTCATGGTTTGCGTCTGACTGCCCATTGTGGGGCGAAAGTGTTTACAATGGCGCATTATATAATCAATCCAAATGCCAAGGCACACTATGAACCGCCTAATCAACAAAATCCGCGAAGAGTGGCAGCGCTTGCGCGCCGCCCTGCGGTTTTTATATCGCCGCATGAGCGCACATCGTCTGTTGCAGGTGGCAGGCAGCTTGAGTTTTACAACCGTGCTGTCCATGATTCCATTGTTGATTGTGACGCTGACGGTGCTCACGGGTTTTCCCATTTTTGCAAAATTCCAAACTGAAATTCAGAAATTCATGTTGGACAATCTCATGCCAGAAAAAATGAGCAATGTGGTGATGAAGCAAATCACTCAATTTGCCAATCAAAGCTCAAAGCTCTCTGCGGCGGGCGGCCTTTTGTTGTTTGTCTCGGCATTGATGACCATGGGCACGATTGACCGAGTGTTTAATGACATCTGGCAAGTGAAACGGCGTGGGTTGTTGCGCAAAAATATTTTGGTGTATTGGGCCGTTCTGACAGCTGGTCCGATTTTATTTGGCGGTGTGCTTCTGTTGAGTGCTTGGTTTGTTGACTCGCTGAAATCCTATCCCCGCACAGAACAAGTGCTTTCTTTGTGTTTGCCTTTTTTGGCGGCGACGCTTGCTTTTTCGGCGATGTATGTGTTTGTACCCAATCGCAAGGTGGCTTGGCGAGACGGCATCGCCGGTGGCATGGTCGCAGCGTTGTTGTTTGTGGTCTTGACCAAAACGTTCTCTGCGATTTTCGTTAGTTTTCAGTCGTATGCTGTTTTGTACAGCGCGTTCAGCGTGTTGCCCGCATTCTTTTTATGGCTGTTTGTGTTTTGGTGGGTGGTTTTGTTGGGCGCATCGATTGCCGCGAGCCTGCCTATTTTAAAATATGAGCGCTGGCGCAAAGAGCCACGTGCGGGAGATGAATTGCCTGAAGCTTTGATGATTTTATATGTGCTGTATCAAGCACAGCATTCGCCCGCGCACATGGTCAGTTGGAAATCATTGCAAACGCAGTTGCGTTTGAGGAGCGAACGGCTTGCGGATATTTTGAATGTGTTGCAACAACATGGTTGGGTGGGGCGCGTGCGCCGCACAGACGAGCGAACGGGCTGGGCACTGATTTGCGATACGGATGAAGTGACACTGGCGCATTTGTACGATGTGTTTGTGTTTGATGCACAGTATTTTTCTGCGAAGGCGCAGCAAAGAGAGTTGCCATGGGCGAGTCGATTGGCGGACTTGCATCGCTCGAGCCACCATCGGATACACTTGACAGAGTTGTTTGAGCAGGGTTAGTTTTAGGTTTTTTGATTTAAGGGGTGCATTTGCACACGCTTATGGTTACAATGCGGCTCATAGGCTAGAACTTTATTCTTAAAACCCGCAGGAGACCCGCATGAAAATCGCAGATATTTTAAAAACCAAAAGTTTTGCGCTGTTCACCACAACGCCCGACACAGAGCTGCAAACCGCCGTTGATTTAATGGCCGAAAAAGACTTGGGCTCTTTGGTGGTTTTAGAAAACGGCTTTTTGGTGGGCATGCTCACATTCCGCGAAATCATTAAATCCATGAGCTTCACGCGTGGCAGTATAGTTGGTACGATGGTGCGCGATGTGATGGACCCACATCCGTTGATTTTAACGTCTGAAAACGATGTGCACGAAACTCGCCAGCAAATGCTTGAGCGCCATGCACGCTATGTGCCGATTATTGACAGTGCTACTTTAATGGGTGTGGTGTCGTTCTATGACGTGGCTAAAAGCATGCTCAACGCACAACAACTTGAGAATCAAATGCTCAAGGCTTATATTCGCGATTGGCCTGTGGAAGGTTGATTTGGACAGTGTGCGACAATATGAAGGGCGAATTTAGATTCGCCCTTTTTTATGGCGCTTATCAAGCACATATTGATTGAAATGCGCGCAGGCGCTTTTCTCGATGGTGGCTAAAAATGTTATGATAAAGACTGTTTGATAACTGCTGAGACGATGATGATAGACACAAACAATCCGCTGCAACACCAAACCGCATATGACTGGATCGGTGGCGAGCCGCGCGTGCGCGAGCTGGTCGCGCGGTTTTATGATTTGATGGATTTAGAGCCGAAACTCACCACGCTGCGCTCTGTGCATGGTTCGAATTTGGATGAGGCACGTGAGCGTTTGTTTTTATTTTTAACAGGGTGGTTGGGCGGCCCGCAGCTGTACATCGAAAAACACGGCCACCCGAAACTGCGGGCGCGACATTTACCTTTTAAAATCGGTGTAACCGAACGCGATCAGTGGGTCGCTTGCATGGCGCAGGCGATGCGTGAGATAGGTGTGCCTGATGCGCTGTACGAGCGATTGTTGCCATCGTTTTACAACACCGCTGATTGGATGCGCAATCAAGATGATGCGGTCGAAGGCATGCCGCAGATGCCGACGCCGCAAGGCATATTTAGTCCCGAGAAAAAACAAAAGCTGCACGCCATCACCGAGCAGTATGGCGTGGAGGGCGTGTGATGAGCGAATTGATGTTGTTGGGCATTGTGTTGGTTGTGGCCTTGGTGCTGCTGGTGCTGTTGTTAATCGTCTGGCAGCGCATGTCTGCGTGGAACGGTGCGCGCGAGCAGCAGATGCAGCACGCGGTCAGTCAGTTGCTGCAAGAGCTCGACCGCTCGTTTGACCAAGCGCAGCAATCGGGCAGCGAGCACAATGCGTCGCTGCGCGAACATGCTGGCAATCTGGCGCACCAGCAGCGCGAGGAGTTGTCGCGCTCATTGTTTCAGGTGCAAAACTTGCTCAACACGCAGCTCAAAGACGCGCGTGATTCACAGACCCAAGAAGGCACCAGCGCGCGCGAAACCCTCAATCAACAGTTGAGCCAAAACAACTCGCAAATCATGGCGCAGCTCGCCCAGCTCAACGAAACCACTGAGCGCCGCCTCTCACAAATGCGCGAAAACATTGAACAACGTCTGGTCAGCATCGAGCAAAAAAACGAACAAAAGCTCGAACAAATGCGCGCCACCGTCGATGAAAAACTGCACGCCACATTGGAGACCCGCTTGGGCGAGTCGTTCAAGCAAGTGTCTGACCGACTCGAGCAAGTGCACAAAGGCCTCGGCGAAATGCAGGCATTGGCCACCGGTGTGGGCGATCTCAAGCGAGTGCTCACCAACGTCAAAACACGCGGGACATGGGGCGAAATGCAGCTGGCCAATTTGCTTGAGCAAGTGTTCACGCCCGAACAATACGCCGCCAATGTCGCCACA
>CALMCK010000131.1 GCA_937862845.1 uncultured Burkholderiaceae bacterium
GCCTGTGCTGGGCATTTGCTACGGCATGCAGACGATGGCGGCGCAGCTCGGTGGTAAAGTTGAGACGGCTGAGGCGCTGGGTAAGTCGCGTGAGTTTGGTTTTGCTCAAGTGAGGGCACGCGGTCACACGACTTTGTTGAAAGACATTGCCGATGAGACGACGGCAGATGGTCATGGTTTGCTCAATGTGTGGATGAGCCATGGCGATTCGGTCTCTGTCTTGCCCGATGGTTTTAAGTTGATGGCGTCGACGGGTTCGTGTCCGATTGCGGCGATGGCGGATGAGGCGCGCGGTTTTTATGCGGTGCAATTTCACCCCGAGGTGACGCACACGGTGCAGGGCGCGGCGATTTTGAGTCGCTTTGTGCATGAGATTTGTGCGGCCAAGGCGGATTGGAAAATGGGCGATTATATTTCAGAAGCCGTGGCAAAAATCCGTGAGCAGGTCGGCGATGAGGAAGTGATTTTGGGTTTGTCTGGCGGCGTGGATTCGTCGGTGGCGGCGGCGTTGATTCACCGTGCGATTGGTGACCAGCTCACTTGCGTGTTTGTCGACCATGGTCTGCTGCGTTTGAATGAAGGCGACATGGTGATGGAGATGTTCGCGGACAATCTGGGTGTGAAGGTGATTCGCGTTGATGCGGTGGACCAGTTCATGGGCAAACTCGCGGGTGTGACTGACCCTGAGATGAAGCGTAAAATCATTGGCGGTGAGTTTGTCGAGGTGTTTGATGCTGAGTCTAAAAAACTCACGAGCGCCAAATGGTTGGCGCAAGGCACGATTTACCCCGACGTGATTGAGTCGGCGGGCAAAGGCAAAAAAGGCCACACGATTAAATCACACCACAATGTCGGCGGTTTGCCCGAACACATGACGCTTAAGTTGCTCGAGCCATTGCGTGAGTTGTTTAAAGACGAAGTGCGCGCGCTCGGCGTGGCGCTCGGTTTGCCTGCGCCGATGGTGTATCGCCATCCGTTTCCTGGACCGGGCTTGGGTGTGCGGATTTTGGGCGAAGTGAAGCATGAATTTGCTGAACTCCTGCGCCGCGCCGATGCGATTTTTATCGAGGAGTTGCGCAATACGGTTGATACAGCGACGGGTAAAAACTGGTATGACTTGACCAGCCAAGCCTTTGCGGTGTTTCTGCCCGTTAAATCGGTGGGCGTGATGGGCGATGGTCGCACGTATGAATACGTCGTCGCACTGCGCGCCGTGCAAACACAGGATTTCATGACCGCACACTGGGCGCATTTGCCCTATGAATTGCTCGGTCGTGCTTCCAATCGCATCATCAACGAAGTGCGTGGGATTAACCGTGTGGTTTATGATGTGTCGGGCAAGCCGCCAGCGACGATTGAGTGGGAGTGATGCTGGTTTTACTTGATGGGTGCCGCGAAACCCACCAAAAAAAGCGGGTAGGGTGTACACACACAGAATGTCAAAAATTGAAACAATCGCAGGGAAATTTGTGACTATTTGTTGTTTCAAACATTTGATTGTTTGGCGCATCACACATTAAAAAACGAGCCTCGGCTCGTTTTTTAATGTGCGCTTGTGACGCTTGATGCTAAATCGCCCACTTCACCCAAACCGCACCCCACGTAAAGCCACCGCCGAATGCTGCGAGAACGAGGTTGTCACCTTTGTTGAGCTGCTTTTGCCACTCCCACAAACACAGCGGTATGGTGGCGGCAGTGGTGTTGCCGTAGCGGTTAATATTCAGCATGACTTTCTCTGCGGGCAGGCCAATGCGATTGGCCGTGGCGTCGATGATGCGGCGATTCGCTTGGTGTGGCACCAGCCATGCGATGTCATCGCCTGTGAGTTGATTGCGTTCGAGCAGCTCTGCCGCGGCATCTGCCATGCTTTTGACAGCGGCTTTAAACACTGGCTGACCGTCCTGAAAAATATAATGCTCGCCCGCAGCGACCGTGGCCGCTGAAGCTGGCTTGAGCGAGCCGCCTGCTTTCATGTGGAGAAATTCGCCGCCCGCACCGTCGGTTTTCAGATTGGCATCGAGCACACCGAAGCCATTGGTTGATGGCTCGAGCAACACCGCACCAGCGCCATCACCAAATAAAATACACGTGCTGCGATCGGTGTAGTCCACGATGGCGCTCATTTTGTCCGCGCCCACGACCACGACTTTTTGATAGCGACCTGATTCAATCAAAGCCGTGCCCGTCGTTAAAGCGAATAAAAACCCAGAGCACGCCGCGCCCAAATCAAAGCCCCAAGCATTGGATGCGCCGATTTTATGGCAGATGAGATTTGCCGTCGCAGGAAAGGCCATATCAGGCGTCACCGTCGCGCAAATCAAACAATCGATTTCGGACGGGTCAATCCCACGCGCCCGACACAAATCAAGCACCGCAGGCGCCGCCAAATCTGAAGTGCCTTTGCCTTCGCCTTTTAGAATACGGCGCTCCTCCACGCCCGCCCGCGAGCGTATCCACTCATCAGTGGTGTCGACCATGGTCGATAACTCCGCATTGGTCAATCGATACTCAGGAACGTAACCGCCGACGGCGGTGATGGCGGCTGTGATTTTCGTGGTCATAGGCTTCATTGAATGGTGTGGAATAAGTATCGGCGATTATAGCCCAATGCTCCAACCCTCACGTAGAAAGTTTATAGCATGTTAAAAAGACATTTTAAAAGAGTGGGGAATTGTAAGCAGTGGACGATTGTCAAAAAACCTATAAAAAATTGAATCAATGCGACCAATACATTCGTTTTGATGAAAAGGTAAAAAAACGTATCCACCCTGAGTTTTTTTATGTAGAATGTGTCGAACAAAAACCGACTGACTCGTTTGACACAACACCGTCCTCCTAAATCACCAATAAAGTCCGCCAAATATTCCCCTGATTTACCACCACGATGCCTGCAATATCATCATGTCGGCGCGTCAAAGGAAAAGCCATGAACAAAAGTTACCGCCTCGTCTACAGTGAAGTTACCAACACATGGGTTGCCGTCAGCGAGCTGACCAAAGCCAAAGGCAAAAAATCCTCATTAAAAACAATCGGCAGCGTACTCGCCACAAGCATCATGGCGACATTTGGCTTGGCGCAAGCGGGCACTATTGCGCTTAACCTACCTGTTGGCACAATCACTACGGTGCAGGTGTTGGCGGTGTCTGTGCGCAAAACAGTGGTGACACCACCTTCACCTGTCAAATTCCGCGATCTGGTGGCGGTTTTGCCACATTGACGGGTGTCCCTTCAATTCCGTCAGGCATTCCAGGGGTTTTGGCTGCCGATCCAGCTGCCATCAATGCTTGGTTGGCGACGAACTCTGGGCTTAACTCTATCGCGCTTGGCACACTGAACACCAGTGCCAGCGGCGCTGATGCAGTGGCCATCGGCACCAGCGCCAAAGCCACAGGCAAAAACACCATCAGCATGGGCAACGGTGCCAGTGCCAGCAGTACCAGCGCCATCGCCATCGGCACTGGCGCGACAGCCAAAGGCCTGAGCGCCTATGCATTGGGTGAAAGCAGCCAAGCCATTGGCTCAAACAGCGTTGCACTTGGCGCTGATTCACAAAGCAACACTCAGTACTCATTCGCCGCTGGGCGTGCAGCCAGCGCGACAGGTCAAAGCTCAGTCGCACTCGGCGGTGGCGCAGCATCAGGCGGTGCAGCCACAGCCAACGGCACAGGCGCCATTGCCATTGGTGGCGGTGGTAGCACTACCGACGGCGCAGTCGCCAGCAATACACGCGCCATCGCTATCGGCGTGGGTGCTAAAGCGACGGGTCAACAATCCATCAGCATCGGTACGGGCAACAAAGTCAGTGGCAACAACAGTGGTGCCATTGGGGACCCGTCGATCATCAACGGTGCCAATTCTTACAGCGTCGGTAACAACAACACGATAGGCTCGACGACGACCGACGCATTTGCGCTGGGCAACGGTATTTATCTCGGCGCAACCAGCGGTGGTGTGGACACGACCAGTGTGACTGGTGCGGTGGCACTGGGCTCAAGCTCAAGCGTGACGACCCTCGGCGGTGTGGCCCTAGGTCAGAATTCGGTGGCAAGCACGGCTGCCGGAGTGGCAGGCTATGACCCCAAAACGGGTCTCTCCTCAACCCTAACGACAGCGACATGGAAGAGCACCTTGGGTGCAGTGAGCGTGGGCAACGGCACGACAGCGACCCGCCAAATCACAGGTGTAGCAGCAGGCACGGCAGCGACCGATGCTGTCAATGTGGCGCAGTTGCAAAGCACGCAGATGCATTTCTTCAGCGTCAATTCCACCGACGCCGCTGCGGGTAACTACAACAACAACGGCGCAACAGGGACTAATGCCATCGCCATCGGTAGTGGCGCCACCAACAACCAAGTAGACGCCATCGTCATCGGCACCAATGCCAAAGGCAATTACAAAAGCGGCCAAGTTGCCATCGGCGCCAACGCATTTGGTAGCGCCGACCAAGTCTTATTACCTCCGGGCACCATCACCACCATTGGTGTGTCAGGCGGTTCGCCTATTAACTACGGCCAGGCAGGCGTCGCCATTGGCAGCAACGCGGCGTACAACGCAACCAATGCATCAGGCGTCTCCATTGGCCCCAATGCGGGTGTGAACCAGCGAGGGCCGGGGCAATACAACGTCAACATTGGCTTTAATTCTGGGTCTAACAGCCAAGGCGCAAACAATGTCTTTATTGGTAATGGGACCTCAGCAGCTGGAGCCTACGCAGGGGCTATAACCACTACGAACATTGACAATGGTGGGGGCAGCGGCGGCTCGATTACTGGGACGCAAACGCAGCTAATTGGTGACGACCCAGACCCAAGCAAACGGCCCAAGGGCGTTATCTCAAATGGCAGTGTCATGCTAGGCACCTATAGCGGTAATGAGATGAGCGGGAACCAAAACTTGGGTATTGGCACAGCCTCATCGCAAAAAGTGATAGGGAATCAGAACGTTACAGTGGGTTTCAACTCTGGCTCAGCTGTCACGGGCAGTAGCAACGCCGCTGTGGGCTATGGGTCGGGCAATGCTGTTACGGGCGATGTCAACACGGCTTCAGGCGCATCGGCTGGTCGTTTTGTCAATGGTAATAGCAACACGGCGATGGGCGTAGATGCAGGCGGGTTTGTGAATGGCTCTGACAACGTGGCCATGGGCTCGCAAGCAGGCCTTGGCACACTCGGAAGCCGACTGGCCATAAACCGCGCCATCAGTGTTGGTAACAAAGCCAAAGCCAGCACCGATGACTCCATCGCCATCGGCAGCAGCAGCGTCGCCAGCGGCACCACATCACTGGCACTGGGCTTGGGCGCAGAAGCCACAGGCACCAACAGCATCAGCATCGGCAACGGCAACAAAGTTTCCGGCAACAACAGCGGCGCATTTGGTGACCCAAGCATCATCAACGGCGCAAACTCTTACTCCGTCGGCAACACCAACACCATTGCCGCAGGTGCGACCGATGCCTTTGTATTGGGCAACAATGTCAACATCGGTGCTTATTCAAACGTCGTCGCACTGGGCTCGAATAGCAACGTCACCGTCAACGGCGGCGTAGCGCTCGGCTCATCCAGCGTGGCCAACACGGCAGCAGGCGCAGCGGGCTACAACCCGACGACCGCCACCGCAGCGGACAAACTGGCCATTCAGGCCACCAACAGCACCGCTCTAGGCGCAATCAGCGTCGGCGCAGCGGGCAATACCCGCCAGATCACCAACGTGGCCGCCGGTACGGTGGACACCGATGCGGTCAACGTCAGCCAGTTGAAAGCGGTCAACAACGCCCTGACGAAGGGGCAGACGCATTACTACAGCGTGAATGACGGCGGCACAGTGGGAGCCAACTACAACAACGACGGCGCGACTGGGCTGAACAGCTTGGCGGCGGGAGTAGGTGCCAGCACCACGGCGCGAGGCGGCATTGCGATTGGTGAAAACGCAATCGCAACTGGAACGTCTACCGGGCAGCAAATAGTGGGCGCCGTGGCGATCGGGTTCGGCGCTGCTGCATCCAACCGCAGTGTCTCGTTGGGTGTTGGCACGGGTTCCGCATCGGCGAAAAACGGCGGCAACGTGGCGATTGGCAGCGACGGTGATTTTTCTGTTGCCGGCTTTGGTAACGGCACAGGCTCGCTAAGCGTGGGCCGAGACCGTGTGGCGATCGGCACCGAATCGGGCATCCGCGTCAACGGCAACGTCAACGTGGCCATTGGCGGTGAGGTTGGAAACGACGTGACAGGCGAAGAGAACGTGGCGCTGGCTGGACTTCGTGCAGGGCAAAACGTCACTGGTAACCAAAATATTGCCATTGGTTCGGCTGCCGGCAATGGCATCACGGCTAGCCGCACCATCAGCATGGGCCAAGGTGCCACAGCCAGCAAAGACGACGCCATCGCCATCGGCACGGGCGCCAAAGCCAGCGGCGTGGGCGCGATCGCAATTGGCTTGAACAGCGAAGCCACAGGTTCCATCGCCATGGGCAAAGGCTCTAAAGCTGCCCTGGGCAGCAGCGCCTACGGTGACGGCGCCATCGCCAACACCATTGCCTCCAGCGTGGCGCTGGGTGACCAATCGGTTGCCACAACGGCAGCAGGCATTGCTGGCTATGTGCCACCACCAGCGGATGCGGCGCAAAAAACCCGCATCAACGCCACCACCAGCACCTTAGGTGCAGTGTCTGTGGGCGATGCAGCCAACAACAAATTCCGCCAAATCACAGGCGTGGCAGCGGGTACGGCTGATTCTGATGCCGTCAACGTCGCGCAATTGGTGGCGGTGCAAGGCAGCATTGCGGCCTCAGCGACGCATTACTACAGCGTGAATGACGGCGGTACGGCGGGTGGTAACTACAACAACGATGGCGCGGTGTTCACTGGTGATATTGCAATGGGCGTGGGTGCCAGCGCGATGGGCTTTCCTACAGGCGGTAATGCGATTGCACTGGGTTCAGATGCCACTGCAATGGGTCAATACTCCATTGCACTGGGCAAAGATAGTAATGCAACGGGTGGTGCTGCGATTGCAATCGGTCGCAAATCTGAAGCGTCAGGCACCAGTGTGGCATTGGGTCGTACGGCCTCATCATTAGCGGATAAAGGTGTCGCAGTGGGTGATAATGCCAATGTCGATGCAGCAGCAACCGATGGTGTGGCCATCGGCACCGACGCCAAAGTCACCCTCGCCAACAACGTGGCACTGGGTGCTAATTCTGTCGACCGTGCTTTCACCACAGAAACCACAGCCACTGTACAGGGCCGCACCGCGACCTTAAACGCAGACGGCACCATCACTTACACCGCAGGCCCAGCCGTGACCTACTCAGGTTTCGCTGGCACTGCAACGGGTGTGGTGTCTGTGGGCAGCGTGGGTGCAGAGCGCCAAATCATCAACGTCGCCCCTGGTGCGATTACTGCCACATCAACAGATGCCATCAACGGCAGCCAATTGTTTGCGATTGCCAACACCATCAGCGGTCAAGTCACCAATATTGTCAACAATGCACAAACGCATTTTTACAGTGTTAATGGCAACAACAAAGCGGGCAATTACGCCAATGACGGCGCAACGGGCACAAACAGTTTGGCCGCAGGTGTGAACAGCACCGCTACAGGCGATAACAGCACAGCAGTGGGCAATGGCAGTACCAGCGCCGCAGTCAGCTCGGTTGCCGTCGGTGACGGCGCGAACGTCGCCGCAGCGGCCACATCGGGCGTCGCGATTGGTAAAGGCAGCTCAGTGACCACCGCAGGTGGCGTCGCCATCGGTGAAGGCTCAGTTTCCAGCACAGCAGGTGGTGTCGCAGGCTATGTGCCACCGCCAGCGGATGCAGCGCAAACCGCCAGCATCGCCGCCACCACCAGCACCACAGGCAGCTTTGCCGTCGGTGATGCGAGCAATGGTGTTTATCGCCAAATCACAGGCGTAGCAGCAGGCTCAGCAGACTCTGATGCAGTCAATGTGGCACAGCTCAAAGCAGTGCAAGGCAGCATCGCTGCATCCGCCACGCATTACTACAGCGTCAACGATGGTGGCACAGTACAGGCCAACTACAATAACGACGGCGCGACAGGGGCGAACAGCATCGCCTCAGGTGCAGGTGCCTCGTCGGGTGGTCAGGACTCTGTCGCTTTGGGCCACAACGCCACATCCACCATCGCCAACAACGTCGCTCTGGGTGCGAACTCAGTGGACAAAGCCGCGGTACAAGTGAGCAGCGCCACAGTCGGTGGCAGCACCTACGGTGGCTTTGCAGGCACCGCTAGCGGTGTGGTCAGTGTCGGTGATGCTGGGGCCGAGCGTCAAATCGTCAACGTCGCACCCGGTGCGATTAACAGCACCAGCACGGATGCGATTAACGGCAGTCAGCTGTACAGTGTCGCGGAAAATATTGACAACCGCATCACCAACATCGACGAACGGGTGACCAACATCGACAACAGCATCTCAGGTCTCAAAGGCGACATCAAAAAAGCCTATGCGGGCACAGCGATGGCGATGGCATTGCAGACACCGCAGTTTGTTCCTGGCAAAACGACGTATGCGATTAGCTTGGGTCAGTTCCAGAGTGAAACAGCCTTGGGCGTGAGTTTGCGCCGCAGCAGTGATACGGGCCGATTCAGCTGGGCGGCAGGTGTGGCGGGCTCGCGCCGTGGTGGCGTGGGTGGACACATTACATTCACAGGCACGATTGATTGATGCCAGAGCAGTCATGCGCTGAATCAAAACCAATCAATGGGTTTGTTGAGTTCAATCATGAATGAAAACCATGAGTCAACTCAGCAAACACACCAAAACAATAGACGTTAGGAATGAATATGAAACTGCAAAAAAAATACTTGGCCATCGCCGCCACGACATGCATGCTGCTCGGTATGACCAGTGCACAAGCGCGCTCGAGCGCGGACAACCTCGAGTGGCCAGACCTCTCTCGCTCGTATCAGGCGGAGGGTGATTTTATCCAGCCCGACATGGTTCGCCGAGTCAAGGCTGGGGTGAGCACCAAAGACGAAGTGCGTTTGTTGTTAAACAATCCGCATTTCACCGAAGGTTATTTTGGTGTTCGTGAGTGGGATTATGTTTTTAATTTTTACACCGGTGATGGCTCGGAGTATGTCACGTGCCAGTACAAGGTGTTGTTTGATAAAGAGATGGTGGCCTCAAGCACCCATTGGAAAAACCCTGCTTGTGCAAAGTTCGTCGAAAGCAAGCCCGTGATGAATCAATCACACCCGCTGACTTTGTCATCGGATGGTTTATTTGCCTTTGGCCGCTCGGGTTTTAATGACTTGCAACCCACAGGGCGTGAAAACCTGCACAACCTTGCAGGTCAGATTAAGTCTGGCTATAAAAACCTGCGCTCCGTGGATGTCGTGGGTTACACTGATCGCATCGGCAGTGCTGAATCAAACATGAGCTTATCGATTGCCCGTGCCAATGCTGTGAAGCAGTTTTTGGTCTCACAAGGCATTCCTGCCGCTTTGATTCGAGCGCAGGGTGCGGGCGAAGCCAAACCAGTGGCGTTTTGCAATGGCGCAGCCACCGCAGCCACCATCGCATGCTTGATGCCGAACCGCCGAATTGAAGTGTCGGTGAACGGTGATCTTTGATCTTAAATATCTGAAAATATCTGAAATGAGGGGGCGTGGGCGTGTTGTTGTCAAAGCTGGACAAGCCACAAAGCCTGCTGCCACCTCATGGAGGTTTGATTTTTGCCAAACAATGGCCTAAATAAACAGTAAAATAGCAGTGATTATGACCGCCCAACGCGAGGCGCGCAGCGTGATGAAAAACAATAACGATGGATTGACATAAGAATAGCAGTATTGGACGACGAAAAAACCCAGTTGCAGTTGATAGAGCAAGCGCTCATCGGTGGTGACAATCAATGGGGTGAAGACATCGATGTGCAGTTTTTTAGCAGTGGTGAGGCAATGCTGCAAACGGCGAAGCGCGAATTTTTCGATTGCTATTTGCTCGATCGCCGGGTGGGCGATATGAGTGGGGACGTGATTTTGCAGTGGCTGCGCCAATACGGTGAAAAAACGCATGGTGATTATTCGATTGTCATCATGCTGACCAGTTTGCGTGCCGAGGGTGAGGTGGTCAGCTCGTTGACTTTGGGGGCGAATGATTACATCATTAAACCCTTTCGCCCCGCCGAGCTGGTCGCACGGATTAAGCGAGCACTGGAGACGAAACGAGCTTTGAGCAACGCAAATACTGCTGCGCCAGTAGTGATGGCGGATGACTCTGACGGCGATGTGGTGAACTTGTGTGGTTATGAGTTTGAGCCGTTTTCAAACACAGTGACCTTTAATGGCAAGTCCGTGGTCTTGACGGGACGTGAGTTTGCATTGGCGTTGTTGTTGTTTCGCAATGCGGGTCGCTCGGTGTCGCGTCAGTCAATTTTTGAAGTCGTCTGGCGACGCGTCGATGGCGGCAGTAACCGCACGCTCGACACCCACATTTACCGTGTGCGCCACAGGTTAAAGCTCAATCCAGAAAA
>CALMCK010000132.1 GCA_937862845.1 uncultured Burkholderiaceae bacterium
AAGAGTATTTGGACGAAGAGATTCTGGCCGTGAAGGTGCTGTGATGCCGCGCGATCGATTTGATGATGACGATTTTGAGCAGTTCGATGATGCTGCATCGACTTCAAAAATCCTTTCGTCTGAGTCGGCGCTTGAGTCAAAAAATGAGCCGCTCGAAATCGTTCGCACGTCAAAAAAATACCTCAAAAATAACACACCGCGCCAACTTTGGACCAATCTGAGCGAGGATGAACTGCGCATGAAAACCCGCTCGCGCGCGATTTATTTTTTATCGAGGCGTGAGTATGGTCGCGTTGAGCTGCGCCAGAAGCTCATTTATTCATTGCGCAACACCCCCATCAGCGCTGACATGATTGATGAGGCATTGGACTTTTTAGAAAAAAATAATTGGCAATCCGATGCGCGGTTCGCCGCCCAAAAAACCAAAATCAAATCCGAGCGCTACGGCATGGCGCGCGTCAAATACGAGCTCAGCAGAACCGGTGTGTCCGCAGCGCTCATTGACGAACAAGTCGCCCAGCTCGCACATACTGAGCAAAGCCGCGCCCGTGAAGTCTGGCGCAGAAAATTCGGCACGCCGCCGGCCGATGTGAAAGAAAAAGCCAAGCAAATTCGCTTCATGGCCAGTCGCGGCTTCTCATTTGAAGTCATTAAAAAAGTGATTGCGGGGGTAGATGATGAATTTGACAATGAATTTTTCAGTTAATCCATGTAGAATCGGCTTGTCGAAATAAGAACGAGCGTTCTAAAAAAAGGAATGAGAATGGACACCAACAGCCGAATCAAAGGACTCAAGGCCCCAGTGGCGCGTCGGCTCGAGCACCGCCGAGCGTTCACCTACGAGGTGTTTGAGCGAGAGGATGGATTGTGGGACATCGATGCGCAAATGCAAGACCACAAAACCCACGACATCACCGTCGCCAACCAGCCACGCCGCGTCGGCGAAGCGCTCCATGACATGGTGTTGCGACTTACCTTTGACAACCGTTTAACCATTGTTGAAGTCGAAGCGCTCACGCAGGTCTCGCCTTACGGCGCGCTGTGTGCCGCGATAAATCCTGCGTATCAAAACATGATTGGCTTGAATGTGCTCAAAGGCTTTCGCACAGGGCTCAAAGAGCGGTTCGCCAATGTGAAGGGCTGTACGCACATCACCGAATTGGCCAATACATTGCCGACAGTGGCGATACAGGGCATCGGCGTGGCATTGGCGATTCGCGCCCGTCAAAGCGTGGAGGCCAGCGGCGAGCACGCAGAAGCGAAACCGTTTCAACTGGATGCATGTCATGCGCTGGCCTCGGATGCTGAAGCGGTGCGCCTGTTTTACCCGCAATGGTATTTGGGGACGGATAAGTAGTTTGTGTTGTTAAGACGTACAAATATGAATAAAAAGTGCATACGCGGCGTTGGCTTGTTGTAGAATAGTCCGTCTTGCTAAACGAAACCGCGTATCTTGTTTCGTTTAATTAAACCCAAATTTTAAACTTCCACAAAGGTGATGCCCATTGAAAATTATGAATAACA
>CALMCK010000133.1 GCA_937862845.1 uncultured Burkholderiaceae bacterium
CGTATTATCAAGCAGGTAACTACAATAAAGTTGTTGAAACTATTGGGTTGGGTCTGCCATTTCAAAAGGACTATAGTTGGGCATATTGGTATCGAGGTTTGGCTTATGAAAAACTGGGTAAAAAAGACTTGGCAAAGGAAGATTTTGTCGTCATGAATGCCATGCGTATTGCTGACTACAAAAAAAACCCAAGTAGTTTCACGGTTAAAACTGATGAAGCAAAACAAATGGTTGAAGAGGTTACTGCAAAATTTAAGTCTTACCAGATAGAGCAGGGTATTTTAAACTAAGGAAGCCATATTGAATGAGCGGAAACATCATTCGAGGTTTTTAAGCGATGGTTGTATTATGGTGTTTAAATAATGCAACAAAAATCAACAATTGAACAATGGATACAAAGCTGGGTGTGGATGCCTGCCTAAAGAAAAATAGCGAGAATATTAAACATGACGACCCAAGATTTATTGATTGAACTATTGACTGAAGAACTTCCGCCGAAAGCCTTAGAGAAACTCTCCAACGCGTTCGCGACGGGCGTGCACGAGGCCTTGGCCAAACTCGGGTTGGCGGATAAAGATGCGGCCATGCACGCGTATGCCACGCCACGCCGTTTGGCGGTGAGCATTGCGAATGTGTCTGCGCAGGCGGCGGATTCTAATAAGAAAGACAAAGTGTTGCCCGTCTCAGTTGGTTTGGACAAAGACGGCAATGCTGCGCCGTCGTTGATTAAAAAACTCTCGGCGATGGGTTTCTCCGATAAAACACCCGCTGATTTGACCGTCGAAAACGATGGCAAGCAAGACGTGTTTTTCATCGAGTATGTGCAAAAAGGCGCGGTGTTGGCTGAAGTGTTGCAAAGCGTTTTGACAGAAGTCGCGGCGAAACTGCCGATACCGAAAGTCATGACTTACCAAATCCACGCGGGCACGACGGCGGCCGAGGATGTGTCGTTTGTGCGACCTGTCAAGCGCGTGTTGGTGTTGCATGGCGAGGATGTGTTGCCTGTGACGGTGTTTGGCGTGGTCGCCGACCGCGTCACCGACGGCCATCGCTTCATGTCGCATGCGAACATCAGCATTGCCCATGCGGGTGAGTACGCCCACACGTTGCGCAACGAAGGCATGGTAGAGCCAGATTTCAAGGTGCGTCGTGAAAGCATTTACGAGCAGCTGAAAAACAAAGCGGGTGCAGGCAATCATGTCATCATGCCCGACAGTTTGCTCGACGAAGTCACTGCGTTGACCGAGTATCCTGTCGTGTACAAAGCCAGTTTTGACAAAGCATTCCTCGCGGTGCCGCAGGAGTGCTTGATTCTCACCATGCAGACGAATCAAAAATACTTCGCCATGACCGAAGCGAGCGGTGCATTGGTCAATGAGTTTTTATTGGTGTCCAACATCCTCACCGACACGCCAGAGAACATCATCGAAGGCAATGCCCGCGTGGTGCGTCCACGTCTGGCCGACGCGCAGTTTTTCTTTGAACAAGACAAGAAAAAATCACTCGACGACATGGTGGGCAAACTAAAAAATGCGGTGTACCACAACAAACTCGGCACGCAATTTGAGCGCATTGCCCGCGTGCAAGCCATCTCGGCTCATCTTGCCGAGCGGCTCAATGCCAATGTGGATGACGCCAAACGCGCCGCTTACATCGCGAAAGCCGATTTGGTCAGCGACATGGTCGGTGAATTCCCCGAGCTGCAAGGCGTGATGGGGCGCTACTACGCCGAACACCATGGTGAAAAATCCGACGTCGCCGCCGCTTGCGCCGAACACTATCAACCTCGCTTCGCGGGTGATGAATTGCCCGCCACGCAAACAGGTCTCATTGTCGCCTTGGCGGACAAGCTTGAAACCCTCGTCGGCATTTGGGGCATCGGCCTGCAACCGACGGGTGAAAAAGATCCGTTCGCGCTGCGTCGTCACGCGCTCGGCGTGGTGCGCATGATTTTAGAAAAAAAACTGCCGCTGTCATTGAGCGATACATTGGCTCAAGTGCAAGCGCAGTTTGCGGGCAGCCCCGCATTTAAGCCTTGCGCCGAAGCGGTGCAGGCCTTTATGATTGACCGTCTCAAAGGTTTGCTCAAAGAGCAAGGCTACGCGCCTGCACAAATCGAAGCGGTGTTGTCAAACAATCCTGACCAACTCGATGAGGTCGAACAAAAGCTCGCCGCTGTACAGGCTTTCGCGCAGCTTCCCGAAGCGCAAAACCTCGCCGCTGCGAACAAACGCTGCGTCAATATCCTGCGCAAAGCCGTTGAAAAAAATGAGCCGATTGCCGACAACATCGCCCCTGCATTGTTGAGCGAATCTGCCGAGCAAAGTTTGTCTGCGGCACTGACGCAGGTTCATCCTGTTGTGCAAAATGCATTGGCGCTGCGCGAGTATCAAACGGCGTTAACGGCATTGGCCAGTTTGCGCGAACCCGTCGATGCGTTTTTTACCGACGTCATGGTGATGGCAGACGATGCCGCCGTGCGCGCCAATCGTTTGAAATTGTTGCAAGACCTCGCACAGCTGATGAATGGTGTTGCGGATATTTCGTGTTTGGCGGTTTAATTTTTGGCGGTGTTTTTAAAAAAAATGACAATGAAAATCACAGTAAACACCCGCATCGTGGCGGACATGGCAACGGTTTGGCAAGCGTGGAACACGCCGGCTGACATCAAGCAGTGGAATGCCGCATCGAGCGACTGGCACACCACAGACAGTCAGGTTGATTTGCGTGTCGGTGGTGGGTTTTCAGCGCGGATGGCCGCCAAAGATGACAGCATGGCTTTTGACTTTGCGGGCACATACAC
>CALMCK010000134.1 GCA_937862845.1 uncultured Burkholderiaceae bacterium
CCGATGAGTTGCTGCGCCATTTCCATCGCGATTTTATTGTGCGAGATGAATAAGAACTGCGTGTACTCTGACATTTTTTTCACGAGGTTGGCAAAGCGTTCTGTGTTCGCATCGTCTAGCGGTGCATCGACCTCATCGAGCAGACAGAACGGCGCGGGGTTGAGTTTAAACAACGCAAACACCAGCGCAATCGCCGTCAATGCTTTTTCACCACCTGACAACAAATGAATGGTTGAGTTGCGCTTGCCCGGTGGCTGCGCCATGACTTGTACGCCTGAGTCGAGGATACTGTCCCCTGTCATCATGAGTTTTGCTTCACCACCGCCGAACAACTCTGGGAACAGTTCACCAAAGTTTTTATTCACCGTATCAAACGTGGCTTGCAAAAGGTCACTCGACTCTTTGTCAATTTTGGCAATCGCATCCTCAAGCGTGGTCATCGCTTCCATCAAATCGGCCATTTGCGCGTTGAGGAAACCTTGACGCTCTTCGGCGGTTTTCAGCTCATCGAGCGCGGCCAAGTTAATCGGGCCGAGTGCATTGATTTGATTGTTCAGTCGTGTGATTTCGCCTTGCAATGCGCTGGCGCGCGTGCCATCTTTCATCACCTCTTCGAGTCGCACGCGCAATGCGTCTTTGTCGACTTCAGCTTCCTTGAGCTGCTCATCGTATTGTTCTTGATTGATGCGTGCCGCTTGTTCTTTGAGTTGCAATTCGGTGATGCCTGCGCGCAACGGCTCAATGCCGCGCTCGAGTGTGAGGCGCGCTTCGTCGGCAGTGCGCAGCTCATGCGTGAGCGCATCGGCAGCGCGGCGCGCTTCGGCCAGTGCTTCTTCGCGCTCGAGTCGTAAGTTCAGCGCTTCTTGCAAGCCGTCGTGGTGACTGACGTCGGCGAACTCTTCGAGTTGCATGACTTGCTCCTCGTGCGAGTTTTGTAAAAACGCCAGCTGTTGTTCTGTCGAGGTTTTGTTGTATTCGATGTCAGTCAAACGCTGTGTGAGGGTCTGCAAACGATACTGCGCATCGCGCACGCTGTTTTCGGCATCGCGGTGGGCGCTGCGCATTTTGCCCAGTTGCTCATCCAAATCATTGTAGGTGTCTTGTGCGTTTTGCAACAAAGTTTGTTGCTCGACCAGATGCGCATCGCCTTCGTCAAACAATGCTTGTGCGGTCATTTTTTGCGCGAGCAATTCTTCTTCTTGCATCTCGATTTCTGTCAGTTCATCGCTGATTTGCGCGTGGCGCGCCATGAGTTGCTCGCTGGCTTGTTTGACCTTTTGCGTTTGCATTTGCAGCTCGTGCACGCGCACGGTGCAGCCCTGCGACTGGTTGCGCGCTTGAGCTTGCTGGGCGTTGAGCTGATCGACTTGGCTTTGGAGGCGCGATAAATCACCCTGCACTTCGTCGGTCAACATGTCTTGCGCGCGCAGCTGGGTTTGGATGTTTTCGATTTCTTGCGCGCGTGCGAGCATGCCAGCTTGCTCGCTTTCAGCGACGTAAAAACGCAATGTGTTTTTGCCGAGTTGATGTCCGTCACGCGTGACCAGCACGCCATGCTCGGGCAGCTGCTCGCGCAAACCATAGGCCTCGTCCAAACTCGCGGCGACGTAAACATGCGAGAGCCACTGCGGCAATACATTTTGCAGTGTGGCGTCTTGGGTTTTCACCATGCGCATCATGGAGGTCAGTCCCGCCACGTCATGATTGCTGGTGCTGGTGTCGTTGGCATAAAAGCTCAATTTGGCTGGCGGCACGTCATTAAAAAAACCTTTCGCCCAATCCATGCGCGAGAGTTCCAGCGCGCCCATGCGCTCGGCGAGCACGGCTTCCAGTGCGTTTTCCCAGCCAGCTTCAATGTGCACTTTTTGCCACAGACGTTGACGCGTGGCGAGCTGATGCTTTTCTAACCATGGCGTGAGTTGGCCTTGTGCCTGGACTTTTTCTTGCAATTGGGTGAGCGCTTCGAGGCGCGCGTTGAGCGAGGCGATGCGCTGGCGCTCTGTCTGCGCCGCTTCGCGTGCGTCGTTCAGTGCGGTCAATGACTGCGGCAAGCGTTCGTCAATGTCCATGAGTTTGGCCTGCGCCTCTTCTTGCATGGCGACCGCGTCGTTGAGCTGGTGCTCTAGCTCCATCAATTCGCGGGCGTCGGCTTGCCCTGGTGCGACTTTCTCCAGACTCAAGCGCTCACGGCGTTGCGTCAAAACCGCCATTTGGCGATCGGCGCTGCGTTGGTCATCTGCGGCACGCGCCACTTTTTGCTCGACCTGCACATACTGCGCGTGCGCACTCTGCATGGCGGCGAGCGCATCTTTGTGGCGCGCCTCGAGTGCAGGCACGCCGTCGCTGTCCATCGCGAGCTGTTCTGTTTGTGCGGCGTGCGCTTCTTCGGCGGCTTCGCGCTCGTTGATTAAGTTTTCTGACTCATCGTCCAACTCGCTTTGGCGCGTTTGCCACTGAGCGAGCTGGGTTTTAATCTGTTCCATTTGCGCTTGAATGCGAGCGCGACCTTCTGTGATGAATTTAATCTCTGCCTCAAATCGGCTCACTTCGGTGTTCGCTTCATAAAGTGAACCTTGCGCGACATGCACCGCATCGCTCAGCTCATAGTGGCGCGCACGTTGGGTTTCAAGCTCGGCTTCGGCGAGGCGCAGCTGAGCGATGTGGCCCTCGATGGCCGTGTTCGCTTCGCTGATTTGCAACAGTATTTTTTGTCGCTCTGCATCGGCTTCATCGGCGCGCAGCAACCACAAGAAGTGCAATTTATCTTGCGCTGCATTTTGTAGCTCACGGTATTCCTGAGCGACAGCGGCTTGCACTTGCAAACGCTCGACTTGAGAGTTGAGCTCGCGCAAGATGTCCTCGACGCGCGTGAGGTTTTCGCGGGTGTCGTGCAGGCGGTTTTCAGTTTCGCGGCGACGCTCTTTGTATTTGGACACACCAGCGGCCTCCTCGAGGAACACACGCAGCTCTTCTGGTTTTGCCTCGATGATGCGGGCAATCATGCCCTGTCCGATAATCGCATACGCACGTGGCCCCAAACCTGTGCCCATGAAAATGTCCTGCACGTCACGGCGTCGCACCTGTTGGTTGT